>JBGSTR010000357.1:0-7615 GCA_041736365.1 Chromatiaceae bacterium
CCGGCAGCGCGGCGGCCACCTCGGCCGCCGAGATCAACCCGCCGGGGGCATTCGCCGCCGCCACCCAAAGGACATTGCGCAGCTCCCGAATGTTTCCGGGAAAATCGTAGGCCAGCAGCCGCTCCAGGCCCGAAGGGTCGATGCGGTAATCACGTCCGGCGCCGCTCGATATGCGCCCCAACAACTCATCGGCCAGCATCGGGATGTCTTCCCGCCGCTGTGCCAGACTCGGCATGTTCACCGTCAAGCATGCCACTCGGTAGTAGAGATCGCTGCGAAACCAGGGTACGTCGAGCAACTGGCGATTGCTGGCGCTGATGATGCGCACGTCGGCGCGCCTGGTGCGCGTGGCGCCCACGCGCCGGAAGGTCCCGCTCTCGAGGACCCGCAGCAGTTTCGCCTGCAACGGAAGCGGCATCTCCCCGATCTCGTCGAGAAATAGGGTGCCTCCGTCCGCCATCTCATAGAGCCCGGCCTTCTCGCGCGTACTGCCGGTGAACGCACCTCGGGTATGCCCGAACACCTCGCTCTCGAACAGCTCCTCGCTCAGGGCCGTGCAATCGAGGGTAATAAACGGCCGACCGTTGCGCGCCGAGTGACGATGCACGTATGCGGCCGCAAGCTCCTTGCCGCTACCGGTCGGCCCCTGCAACAGCACCGGCGCGCCGCTCGCTCCCGCGCGGCGCAGCCGCTCCAGGGTATCGAGAAACATTCTCGAGGCTCCGACCATCGAGAATCCGCCCGACGAATCGCGCCCGTCCGCGGGATGAAACCGCGCGCCATCCCGCTCGATCAGCTCCCCGAGCAGCGTGCTGCCTCGGCTCGCCCCCAGCGGATAGGCATGTACGCGCACCGCGTGCCCTCGACCCTCCGCATCCCGGTATTCGTGCACCACCGTCTTGCTCTCCCGCTGCCCGAACAGGGAGACAAACGGGCACTTGTTCCGGTCGCTGGCGCAGGGAAAGGGGGTTGGGTGCCGACCATGCAAGGCGTAGCAGGGCCGACCGACGGCGTCTTCGATCGACACCCCGTAGGCCTTGGCGAACGCCTGATTGACCGCGACCACGCGGTGGTTCCGGTCCACCATCAGAAACGGCTGATCGTAGATGTCGACCAGTGACTGCAGCTCAAGCGACGGATCCATGGGGATAAACCTTCCGCGATCGTCCGGCATCTCAATAGGCGACGCCAGTTTCCTTCCGATGGCTCCGCCTGCCGATGCGTGACGGGGGTCGCAGTATATGTCACGAATGTCAGGTGACAAATTGATAAACCGCATTTTGTCACTGCCTTTGTCACCGTTTTTGTCATTCGCGCGCGGATTGATCCGCTCCCGACGCGGTGCCGTGGGAAAGCAAAACCCGCAGCGACAGGTAGGGGCCACCCTACTTTTACACATTAGGGTTGCCCTACTTTGCTCCCTCACCTGCCCTGGGAATCTCTCAGAGAACACGTCAGGCGGACACGCGCCGATAGTCCCCTCGCTCAAAAAAAGTATTTTTTTACATATTTTTCAATTTTATATATCACATCTTGGCTTCATATCGCGCTCTCCTGCACCGATCGACTACCCGCAACTGGACCCGATGCGCACACGAAACCGGCACGCTCGTTGCATCTAGGCGCCCGACGGCGGGGTACGGACGACCACGTAACGTCGGGAGAAGCGACGGCACGGAGGCCATTGGCTGCGGGGCGCGGTGGGCGCGCCTCGGGGCCGCCTGCTTGGGCTGTACGTCCATTACGCAAATCGGAGGACTCGAATGAGATCGAAAGCATTGTCCATTTCCATCGCGGCGCTCCTCTCGGGGGCAACCGCGGTGGCGTTCGCCGACGACGGCGAACGTCTCTTAAGAAGCGTATCGAGCCCACCGGGCGAGACGCAGAATCCCGAGCCGGAAGGCGAGCACGCCTTCATCCAGGTGATGAACTTCCACGTGCCGGCCCAGTCGGCCAACGGCGATCTTCGGGACGCCGACAATCCGCTCGTCTACAAAAACATCGACGGCGTTGAGGTCAAGACGGAGGTCAAGGCCAAGCCACTGGTAAACGTCTACGTCTACGGTCCGGTCATTGGCTTCGATGACTTTTCCCAGTCCGGCTTCCCCGGCCACGGCCGGCGCGACGCATTCGGTGCCGTGAGCCTCGACGACGGCGAAACCTGGAAGGTCACCAACCTCTCCAACTCGGCGGACCAGAGCTCGTTTGAGGTGTCCACGCCACTACCGGATCCGGGCCTGCCCCACGACGGCAGCGGCGGGATCGAGTTTGAGGTCACCAGCGACACCCCGACGGTCACCGAGACCGAGTATGAGCAGCGCGCGAGAGGCGGCGTGCTTCACGCACAAGGCGAGGACGCCGGCCGGAGACAACTGGTCTACGTTCGCGACGCGGTCACCCGCGAGGTAATCAAGACCGACCGCGCCAGCCGCGAGGGCGAGTGGGAGATCGAGGCCCGACGGCTCGCCGTGGCACCCTGCTACATCCAGGCGGGTGACGGAGCCGACTCCTGGGGTCCGGTAGTCGCGGTCGAAGGCGCCCCCGCGGAATGTGCGGACTTGGGCACCGGCGGGAACCTCATCACCGCCTATCCGGGCGACGTGACCAATGTGTTCCACTCCGTGGCTGGCAACAAGATCCTGGTCGCCTGGCAGAGCAAATTCTGCTCCTCTGGCTTCCCGGGCTACACCAGGGACGTGGACACCATCGCCGGCTATCTCGGCATCGACAACACAGAGGACCTGTATCTGACCGACCTGTTCGGCGTAGCCGGCAGCCAGGGCTCGACCGACTACCGAGAGCAGGAAGCATTCCCCGGCGAGTATGACGGCGTCGGCGAGGTGCCCTACAACTGTCTGTGGACCGCACGTGGCGTGCTGCGCGAAAACCCGGAGACCGAGGACACCACGGAGGTGGTCTGGTTCCAGGCGGAGCGTTTGACCTCCGGTCGACGCGACGTCAACCGCATCGAGACCGCCTGTGTCGCCGGCGGCGGCTGCGCCGTCTCCTGGCAGGAGGACCCGGAAGGCCTGCGCCCCGGTGAGGGCGAGGGTGCCGGAACCGGCTGGGCGGGTGCCACCACCAACAGCCAGACCGACATCTGGTACTCCTTCATCGAGTGGGAGGACTTCGACATCCTCAACGACGAAGGCGAGCCGCTGGCCGACAATATCTTGGACACCGGGCGACCGATACCCTACGTGCCGATGATGGTGCCGGTGCGCCTGACCAACAACGCGCGCTGCCAGACTGAAGACACGACCGCTCAGTACTGCAACGGCGCGGCGGCCATCGCCTACGGCGTCAAGAACCAGTGCGTGGGCACGGTCAACGTCGCGCTGGGCAACCAGGGCAACACGCAGGCGATCTGCGTCGTCGACGCCAACGGTAGCGGTGAGCTGGATACCGGCGACATGCCGAACGTAGGCAACACCGCCGCCAGTCGTCCGCGCCTGAACCTGCAGCCGCGTGACAGCAACGCGGACGGTGCCACCGACGACGCTTGGGTCATCATCATCCACGAGGAAGACAAGGGTCTCGGCCGCTTCGGCTTCTCGAACAACGTGGCCTGGGACGGCAGCCTCGACAACACCGGCACGTCCTGTGGTGATCCGGATACCGACCTGGAAGACAATTGCGTTGAGGCCGACATCGGCAAGAACCAGTGGTACATCAGCTTCGCGCTGGGCACCCCGCAGACTTCGGCAAGCGAGGCCGATATCGGACTGGTGGACAACCTGGTTGCCCAGCAGAACATGTACAACGCGCCAGAAGTCAACTGGAGAACCGGCACCTTCTATCCGCCGAACAACACGGCGGATATGTGGAACTTCGACGCAGATGGGACGGATCTCAATTACTCGATCTTCAACACCGAGATCGCGCGTCGTGCGAGCCTGATGTCCCAGTCGGTGGCCAAGGCGAAGACCGGCACCAGCGGTCTGATGGCGATGCCCCTGTTCAAGGAAGGCACCATCAACCAGGGCGGACCCGCCGACATCATGGCGCGGCGTATCGTCGTGGCCCTGGATGGCGGCGGTGAGGCGTGTCCAATCGAGGTCGATGCGGACGCGCCGGTGGTAGCCGATGCGACCTTACGGATGATCTCCACCGGCGGGTGGAGGCTCCAGGTGACCGTCACGGATTTCGACGGCGATCCGAACACCCGTCTGCAGCTCCGCAATGCAGTGACCGAAGACCTGTACGGCTCCCCGCGCGCAGTGAATGAGACAGGCGATTCGGTTACCTACAACATCAATGCCGACACCTGGAACCAGATTCCTTGCGCCATTCAGGTTGCCGATTGGGATGTACCGAGCCCTACCTTCGGGGGATGGATCGGCGTGGATACGACAGCCCTGCCGGAGGGCGAGAGCTGCGTCGGCGAGATCCCGCCGGAGTGCAACACGGCCACGGCCGCGCTGGCCGCGATCGACGAGGCGAACGCCAACCCGTACGACTTCGCCAACATGGTCTGCGAATGGTATGACGGTGAGGGTGGCGTGACCCGGGGGACCAAGCTGTTCACCGACGGCTCGAACCCCTACTACCCGAAGGGCCTGTGCACGGCGCCAGCCATCAACCTCTCGGCCCGTACGCCTTATACCTGTGAGGCTTCGGGAGGCAGCGATGGCAACTGCCCGGGTGTGGCCGACATGACCTGTGTCGACGACGGCCAGTTCGGTCAGCTCTGCCTGACCACCACCGATCCGGAGGACAACCAGCAACTCGACAAGCTGCTGAGCTGGTACGAGTGCCCGGGATCCAACGGCGATAATGTCGGTGGTACCGGTGCGGAGATGCCCGAGTGCTATACGGAGCCGGACAGCGCGCTGCTCGCGGCCAACCTCGACGACCGATCGTGGTACATGCCGACCGAGATCTCCAAGGCCCACCGCGGCTTCCTCGACGGAGACTTCGTCAGCCTGATCTATGCCTGGTCGCCGAACTTCAAGCAGAACGCCGACGGGAGTGACCGTTACGAGCTGTACACACGGCGCTCCTTCAACGGCGGTGTCAGCTGGACCACGACGCCTAGCAGCTTCACCGCCAGCGACGGTTTCGCCTACAGCGGTAACGGCACCGTGACCTGCGAGACCTGGCGTGACGGCGATGGCTCCCTGACGGACTCCCATGTCTGCACGGAGTACGGTGCCGGTGTCCCCGAGCAGTCGCGCAACGTGACCCAGCACAAGTCGATGCGGGTCACCACGCTCGATCCTCGGTACACGCCGACCATCGCGAGTATGCCAACTGCGGGTGAGCTGGATTGGCTTCTGTTCGAGCCGATCGACCCGACCGACATCCGCGATCCGTCGCGTTACTTCATCGTGTACGAGACCGGTGACAACACCACGGTGTCAGAAGGTGAGGCCGAGCCGCTGAACCTCGACTACGGTCGTGCCGAGGTGTTCGGTGATCACTTCACGGTGTGGAGTGAGATCGATACCAATCTGAGCAGCGTTACTGAAGACTGCTACCCGAGCAACCCCCATGGCACCACTGACGTGGCCTGGGCGGCGGGTACGGGCTTCTGCAACGAGTTCGACACCATGGAAGGCTTCCCGGACGCCCTGTCGGAAGAGGCCAGCATCACCTCAAGCGCCTACGGCGACTTCCTCTACGGTGTGTGGGGGCAGTTCAACGTGGACGACAACGGTGAGTTCGTCGACGGCGACTCGATGTTCCGTCGGATCTGGTATCTCGACGACTTCATCTCGGTCGATAACTCCTACACGTTGCCGGGTGACGCGCAGTAGTAGGTACGTCGCCATGTAAGGTGCACAAGGATGTGCACCACCTTCGGCGGCCCGTTGGCAATTGCGGGCCGCCGCTTTTCGTTTGGGACGGGCAAAGACAGGACTTCGCTCGTCTTTCACGGCCGTAGCAACGCCTTTGCTCTCGAAGCCGATCGCCACGGCATCTCACTAGAACCCGAGGCCGAGGCCCGGAGAGGTCAGGAATGAGCCAAAGAACCACACCCTTCCTGTTCGCCTTGTCGATCTTTGCAGTGCCGCTCTTGGCACTTGCCAGCGACGATCGGAACCCACCCGAGCAGACCGCGGAACCCACCGTCGAGCCGGGGTCGCCAAGCGGCGCCGCGCCAATCAAAGCGTCAGCGCCGGTATCCACAGACCCGTCAACGGCCACCGAGTCAGCGGAAGCCGACGACGACAGCACGGCATCCGAGTCCGAGTCCGAGTCGCAGCCCCCGACCGAAACGAAGCTGCGGCCAGTCACCGGCGCCTTCGGGATTCCGCTTGGGGAGCCCTTCGGCCCCTGCATGGTGGCGCGGATCATCAGCGAGGAGCCACATACTTATCGCAAGGCCAAGGACGTGCAGGCCTCGGGCATCCGCTATCAGGTCGAGCCCAAGGTTCCCAATCCACTGTTCAATGGCTACTCCGTGCTCGTCAACGAGTCGGGAATCGTCTACGCGATCCAGGGGGAGCATGAGCCCGCGCAAAAGGCATCGGTCTGCGACGTCACCAAGCGGCTGGCCGGCGCGCTCGAGGAGATCTACGGCAAGCCCCGCGGACAGGGGGCCTTGGGCGCCTGGTACAGTTTTCGCGACCCGTCGAGCGCCGAGTACCGCGGGGTCAGGTTATACGCACCACGCTGCCGCAACGGGCGCTACTCGATCCAGTACAGCGACGACCAGGCGAAGGCAGCGACACCCGCACCAAGCGCCGAGCCCACGGAAGCGTCCGGGTTGTAGCGAGCGATAGAAACATCGCGTAGCCCGCTTCCACGCAGGCTTTGGCGACTTGCGCAAGGTCGTATCTGCAAGTCGCCGATCCGACGCCTACCGGCGGGGCGCCGGGGCACCGAAGGAGCGATCCTCGACGGGCGCCGGCGAGACGGACTCTCTGCCGTATCCATAATCCGGACCCGGCCCTTGTACCGGGCCCGGGCCATAGTTGGGGCCGAACCCGAAGGGGGTCCCGATCTCCGCGGGCGGTGTATCCACCCCCATCGGACCCAGGGTTGCGGTATTTCCCGCGCCGTAGTCACCCTGCCCGCCGCCGATCCCGTCTCCGAATCCGGTGCTGTTGCCTCCAGCGTTTGAACCGCCGCCGGAGCCACCGCCTCCGCCGCCACCTCCGCCGCCACCTCCGCCTCCGCCACCTCCGCCTCCGCCACCTCCTCCGCCACCACCTCCTCCTCCTCCCTGGGCGATTGCTCTACCAGCGACCGCTGCCAATGTCGCGCAGAGGATAGGGTTACGAATTCGCGCCTATTCATCATGGGCCTCCGAACGTCTCAATGGAGATCGCAACTACACGTGCCAAACCAGTCGGATCAAACACGCTGATACGATTTTAGTATTTAACGCAATCATCGGCCTTGGTTTGGCGAGTACCGATCCAAACCGAAGGTCTGCGTCGTGAGCCGGCGCAGACGTGGTCTTTTCCGACACCAGGCCTCGGTGGAGGCCGAATAATTGCGGGTAAATGGAGATAAATTGAACTACATCCTGGATCCGTGAAGTTAATGAGCCGATGACTCGCGCGATTGAATACGACGTCTCGCCTGTTACGTCAGCGGGCAAGATTGAGCCGCCGAGAGTGCAGATGGCTGGGAGAACGCGGTTCTTGGCAAGCCAATGCGTCCC
>JBGSTR010000402.1:0-8661 GCA_041736365.1 Chromatiaceae bacterium
GAGACGCTGGCGCTGCCCGCCGGAGAGCCGCACGCCGCCGCGGCCGACCAGGGTGTCGAGCTCGGCGTCCAGGGCGCGGACTACCTCCTCCATCTGCGCAATCTCCAGCGCCCGCCAAAGATCGACGTCGGGAATGTCGCGGCCCAGCGTCAGGTTCATGCGCACGCTATCGTTGAACAGGGCGGGGTGTTGCAGCACGGTCGCCACGTTGTCGCGCACCACGTCCATACCGATTTGCTCGACCGGCACCCCATCGAATCGAACCTCTCCGGAGCTCGGCGGGTAGAGGCCGAGGATGACTTGTACCAGCGTCGTCTTGCCGCCGCCGCTGGCACCGACGAAGGCCACCTTCTCGCCGGCGGATACGTGCAGCGAGATTCCGTCCAGCACCGCGGGGCCGTTGCCGTAGGCGAAACGGATCTCGGAGAGATCGACCGACACCGTATCGCGGCCCTCGAAGGGGTTGTGCAGGTGCGGATACGCGGGCTCCAGCTCGATGGTCAGCAGTTGGTTGATACGCGCCATCGCCGCCTGGGCGGAGTGATAGGCGTACTGGATGTTCAGCACCTCCTGCACCGGTCCCATCATGTACCAGAGGTAGGCGAACACCGCGAGCATCTGGCCGATGGACAGGTCCGAGAACAACACCATCATCATGCTCACGGCGCGAAAGATATCGAAGCCGAACAGTAGGACCAGAAAAGACAAGCGGTTGCCGGCGTCGCTCTTCCAGGTGAAGGCGGTGGCGAAGTCGCGGATGTCGCGCGCGTGATCGATGGTGCGTCCAATGTAGAAGCGCTCGCGATTGCCCGCGCGGATCTGTTGGATCGCGTCCAGGGTCTCCGAAAGCGACTCCTGAAAGGCCTGAAACGCGGTGATCTCCTTCTTCTTCAAGGCAGCGACCTTGCGGCCGAATACCGTCGTGATATAGATGACCAGCGGATTGAGCAGGATGATGAACAGCCCGAGCTGCCAGTGCATCCACAGCAGCACGACCGCGGTGCCGACGATGCTGAGGACCGCGACCAGGAATTTGCTCGTGGCGCCGCCGACGAACTTGTCCACGGCGTCCAGGTCGGTCACCAGATGCGAGGCCACGGCCCCGCTGCCGAGCGTCTCGTACTCGCCCATGGACACCCGTTCCAGCCGCGCCAGCAGATCGCGGCGGATGCGGTAAATCACGTCCTTGGAGATGCAGGTGAACTGACGCGTCTGCAACACGCCGAACGTCAGGCTTGCGAGTCGCAGGATCAGCGTCAACAGCAGGATCGCCAGGATATAGAGCACCGGACCGTGCCACGCCGGGGGAAACAGCCCGTTGACCGTTGCGACCACCGCCCCGGGCTTATCGAGCAGGACCTCGTCCACCAACAAGGGCATCAACAGCGGTACCGGAACACTGACGAGCGTCCCCAGCACCGCGATTACGTTGGCCAGGATCAGCTCGCGGCGATGGCCGAGGACCATGTGCGCAAGCTCGCGCCAGTCGTAGGGCCGTTCGCGCAGCTGCACGACGCCATTCGTTTCGGGAGCCATCGTTCGAACGTCCTCGCCGGGTGGACCAAGCGGCGGGAGTTTAGCGGATCACCCCGCGGCGCGGATATGACCCGATTGGCTCCGACCGATTGCGAAGCGGTTCTCGCTTTGTAGCACCGATGCTACAGGTCGTTGCGTTGAGCACCGGACCCCGAGTCGCCTATACTGCGCCGTGTCGCGCGGCACTCCTCACCCTCCCGTTCGCGCCAGGATCCAATCGATGCAGCATCTCGTTACCGCTTTTTTCGTGACCCTGTTTGCCGGGCTTGCACCGTGCACGCTCGCCCGGGCGGAGGATCTGATCCAGGTCTACGACCTGGCGGTGCAGAGCGATCCGACAATCCGTGCAGCGGAGCAGCAATTGTTCGCGACGCGGGAGGTGAAGCCTCAGGCGCGCGCGCTCTTGCTCCCGAGCATCGGGCTCAACGCCACCGCGGACTACAACGACCAGAGTTTGAGCGGGAACTCGATCGCCGGCAGCTTCAGCCGCTCCGACACCTTCAGCACCCGGGGCGCCTCGGCGGTAATCAACCAGTCGGTCTACAACCGTGCCAACTGGATCACGTTGAAGCAGACCGACAATGTCATTGCCCAAGCCGAGGCGCAGTATCGCGACGCCCAGATCGAATTGATGGTGCGTACGACCGAGGCCTACTTTGCGGTGCTGCGGGCGGCCGATGCGGTCACCGTGCAGGAGTCGTTGGTACGCGCCAACGAACGCCAGCTGGAGCAATCCCGGCAGCGCTTCGAGGTCGGACTGGTCGCCATTACGGACGTCAACGAGAGTCAGGCCGCATACGATCAGTCGCGGGCGAACCTGATCAACGCCCAGACCCTGCTCGACAATGCCTGGGAGGCGCTGCGGGTGATTGTCGGTCCGATTACCTTCCCGCTGGCGCGGCTCGGCGACAAACTGCCGCTGTCGCCCCCCGAGCCGAACGACATCAACGTTTGGGCGGACACCGCGATGCGCAACAATTACGGCATCATCGCCGCCGCGGAGGCCGCGAGTGCCGCCAAGAAGAGCATCGAGATCGAGCGCTCCGGCCACTACCCGACCGTTGGCCTGCAAGCGGGCTACGATCTCGCGCGCTCCGGCGCCGAATTCAACACCGATTCGGATACCGGTTTTGTCGGCCTGCAACTGTCGGTCCCCATCTACCAGGGCGGGGCGGTCACCTCGCGCACCCGTCAAGCCGGCTATACCTTCCGCGCCGCGCAGGATCAGCTCGACCAGACTCGGCGTCTGGTCTCAAATCAGGTTAGAGACGCATTCCGCGGCATCAGCTCCAGTATCGAGGATGTCAAGGCGCGGCAGGCGGCGATCGTCTCGGCGCGTTCGGCATTGGAGTCGACCCAAGCGGGCCTCGAGGTCGGAACACGCACCCAGGTGGACGTGCTCAACTCTCAGCGCAATCTGTTCCAGGCCGAGTTCGACTATTTGACCGCGCGCTATACCTACATCATCAACGGCGTAAAGCTCCACCAGGCCACCAGCACCCTGACCCGCGACGTGTTGGCGAAGGGCAATAGCTGGCTCGATCCCGCCAGCCTGGTTGTTGCTCCTTCGTACTGATTCGGCCGCCGGTGTACGGCCAACGGGGTACTAGAGCTTCGATCCGCGCTCAACGATCGTAGCCCGCTGCGATTAAGCTCCTCGTGCATTGACGGAATCGCGCCATGTCCGGAAACAGCTTTGGGAAATCGTTTGTCGTCACCGGTTTTGGCGAGAGCCACGGGCCGGCGATCGGCGGCATCGTCGACGGCTGTCCGCCCGGATTGGCGCTCGCTGAATCGGATTTACAGCGGGACCTGGACCGCCGCAAGCCCGGACAATCCCGTCACACCACCCAGCGCCGAGAGCCCGACGAGGTCGAGATCCTTTCCGGTGTCTTCGAAGGGCGCACCACAGGGGCACCCATCGGCCTGCTGATCCGCAACCAGGATCAGCGCTCCAAGGACTATGCCGAAATCGCACGCAAGTATCGGCCCGGTCATGCCGACTACACCTACGATCGCAAGTACGGGTTTCGCGACTACCGCGGGGGAGGGCGCTCCTCGGCGCGCGAGACTGCGGTGCGGGTCGCCGCAGGGGCCATCGCAAAGAAATACTTGGCCGAGCGTTGCGGCATTCTTATTCGCGGCTACTTGTCCCAGCTCGGACCGATTCGCCCCAAGGGTTTCGACTGGGACGAGGTCGAGCGCAATCCCTTCTTTTGCCCCTGTGCCGAAACGGTCCCGCAGATGGAGGCCTACATGGACGCCTTGCGCAAGGAGGGGAATTCCGTGGGTGCCGCGGTGACCGTGGTGGCCACGGGCGTGCCGCCGGGGCTCGGCGAGCCCATTTTCGATCGGCTGGACGCCGACATCGCCCATGCCCTGATGAGTATCAACGCAGTCAAAGGGGTCGAGATCGGCGTCGGCTTCGGCTGTGTAGAGCAAAAGGGCTCGGTTCATCGTGATGAGATGACCCCCGAGGGCTTTTTGTCGAACAATGCCGGCGGCGTCCTGGGGGGAATCTCTTCGGGGCAGGACGTGGTTGCGCGCATGGCGCTCAAGCCGACCTCCAGCATTCGCTTGCCGGGACGCACGATCGATGTCGACGGTTCACCCGCCGAGGTGGTGACCCTGGGCCGTCACGACCCCTGCGTCGGCATCCGCGCAACACCGATCGCCGAGGCCATGCTCGCCCTGGTGCTGATGGATCATTGGCTGCGCCAGCGTGCTCAGAACACGGACGTGGCGCTGCCCACACCGAGCATCCCTGCCGCAAGGCAGGATTGAGCGCCGCAACGCGACCCGCGGCGGCCTCAGCTACGCCTTACTGGCGGCTCTCTGGCTATTACTTCTTCTATTTCGCCGCGCTCGGCGCGTTGGCCCCTTACTGGGGCCTGTACTTGAAGGCGCGGGGATTCGACGCGATCGCCATCGGCCAGCTCGTGGCAATCCTGGTGGGCACCAAGATGGTCGCTCCGATGGTTTGGGGCTATCTGGTCGACCGCACCGGCCGGCGCATGCCGTTGGTGCGCGCCGGGTCGCTACTTGCGGTCGTGAGCTTTTTTCCGGTGTTCGCCGCGAAAGGTTATTGGGCGCTCGCCGCGGCCATCGCGCTGTTCAGCTTCTTCTGGAACGCCTCGCTGCCGCAAATGGAGGCCGTGACCTTCAATCATCTCGGCAGCCGCGTGTCCCACTACGCGCGTATCCGCCTATGGGGCTCCATCGGATTCATCCTGGTGGTCGCCGCCCTCGGCTTCGTACTGAAGCAGTATCCGATTTCGATCGTGCCGGTGTGGGTGCTGGCGCTGTTCGTCGGGAGCTGGCTTTGCTCACTCACGATCCCGGACAGCCAGCCGGTACATCCGGGCGAACCGGCGGTGTCGCTCTGGCGCCTGGTCCGGCGCCCCGAGGTGTCGGCATTCCTCGCCGCCTGCTTCCTGATGCAGCTCAGCCACGGCGCCTACTACGCCTTCTATTCCATTCATCTTTCCGCGGCCGGGTACTCGAGCGCCGCCGTCGGCACCTTGTGGGCCCTCGGCGTGTGCGCCGAGGTGCTGGTGTTCCTGCGCATGCATTGGTTGCTAACGCGTTTCGGGGCGCGTCGCGTGCTGCTCTGGAGCCTGGCGCTGGCGGCCCTGCGCTGGGTGCTGATCGGCGGCTTTGTTGAGCTCGTTGCGGTACAGGTGTTCGCACAGTTGCTGCACGCCGCCAGCTTTGGCACCTTCCATGCCGCCGCGATTCACCTGGTCCACCATTTCTTCCCCGGGCGCACCCAAGGACGCGGTCAGGCGCTCTACAACAGCCTGAGCTTTGGGGCCGGGGTAGCGCTGGGCAGTCTGGTGGCCGGATTGCTGTGGTCGACCTCCGGCCCGTTCGCGGTTTTCGGGATCGGCGCCGTTGCGGCAACCCTCGGGCTGATCGCCGTATGGGCGCGGGTCGATCGCGCGGGGCGCTACTGACGATCGCGCCCCATGATAAGATCTTGACGGGTGCTCTCCCGGCTACGAGCTAGGGTGACCGTCCCCAACGAGAAAATCTCTTCCCGCATAGCGACTCCGGACACTTGCATGCCAGCTACCCACGGCCCCTACCTCACCCGGCCGGGCCGCCGCTACCCTCCCGGCGCGAGCGTCGAAGACGACGGGGTCAACTTCTCCATCTACGGACGCCACGCCACCGGGGCGGAGCTACTGCTATACGAAGGTGCCGACAGCCCGGAGCCGTTTCAGGTCATCCGACTGGATCCGGAGATCAACCACACCTTTTTTTCCTGGCACCTGCTGGTGGTGGATCTGCCGCCGGGGACGCATTACACCTGGCGCATGGACGGGCCGTTCGACCCGCACGGGCACGGCTGGCGGTTCGACAAGGGCATCGAGCTGGCGGACCCCTGGGCGCGCGCGGTGAACGTCTGCGACTGGGATCGCCGGCGCCGCCAGCGCAAGGGAGTCCGACCCCACGACTCCCCGCGCGCGGTGGTGCTCGCCGAGGAGTACAACTGGGAGGGCGATACGCCGCGCTGGGTGCCCTCCGAGGACATGATCGTCTACGAGCTGCACGTGGGCGGTTTCACCCGCGACCCGACCGCGGGTGTCAGACACCCCGGCAGCTTTTCCGGCTTGATCGAAAAGATTCCCTATCTCAAGGATCTGGGAATCACGCATGTCGAGCTGCTGCCGATCATGGCCTTCGACGAGCAGGACGTACCGGACGGGGTGTGGGATAACGGCTTGAGCAACTTCTGGGGGTACAGCAGCTACGGCTTCTTTTCACCCCATCCGGGCTATTGCGTGACGCCGGAGCAGGGCACCCATCGCCGGGAATTTCGCGACATGGTCAAGGCCATGCACAAGGCGGGGATCGGCGTGATCCTGGATGTGGTGTTTAATCACACCAGCGAAGGAAACGCAGGCGGGCCGGTGATGAGCTTCAAGGGCTTGGGCAACGAGACCTTTTACTGCCTCGATGAGACCGACAAGGACCGCTACCTCGATTTCACCGGTTGCGGAAACACGGTCAACGCCAATCACCCCTTCGTCGCGCGCTACATCCTCGATTGCCTCGAATACTGGGTACGCGAGATGCACGTCGACGGCTTTCGTTTCGACCTGGCCAGCGCGATGGCGCGCGACAGCAACGGCCACCCGATGGCGAACCCGCCGGCGTTGTGGGGCATCGAGCTCTCCGACATCCTCGCCGCCACCAAGATCATCGCCGAGGCCTGGGACGCGGCGGGGCTCTATCAGGTCGGCACCTTCCCCGGCTACCGCTGGATGGAATGGAACGGGCGCTTCCGCGACAGCATCCGGCGGGCGGTGCGCGGCGACGGCGGCTTGGTGGCCGAGATCGCGACCCGGCTCTCGGGGAGCAGCGACCTCTATCAGGCAAACCTGCGGCGGCCGATCAACAGCATCAACTTCGTCACCTGCCACGACGGGTTCACGCTATGGGATCTGGTTTCCTACGAGGCCAAGCACAACGAGGCCAACGGCGAGGGCAATCGCGACGGCACCAACGATCACCTGAGCTGGAACTGCGGAGCAGAGGGCGAAACGACGAATCGCGCCGTCCTCGCGCTACGCCGGCGCCAGGCGAAGAATTTGCTGGCGCTGCTGTTGTTGAGCCAAGGCATCCCGATGCTGCTCGCGGGCGACGAGGTGCTGCGCAGTCAGCAAGGCAACAACAATGCCTGGTGCCAGGACAACCCGATCGGCTGGTTCGATTGGTCCCTGACGGAACGCAACGCGGAGATGCTGCGCTTTGTGCGCGGTCTTATCGCCCTGCGCAAGCGTCATCCGAGCCTGCGTCGTCGCCGATTTCTGTCCGGGCAGTCGAGCGCGGGGGCGAAATTGCCCGATATCGCTTGGCACGGCACGCGGCTCGATGCCCCCTCCTGGGATGACCCGGCCTGCCGGGTCCTGGCGTTCACACTAGCAAGGGTCGCGCCGGGTGGAGCGCATCTTCATGTATGTATCAACATGAGCGAAAATGCGCAATCCTTTGAATTACCGAAGATCGAGCAGGCGGTTTGGTACCGGGCCATGGACACCGGGCGGGCCAGCCCGATGGACTTGCTGCCGTCTGGCGATCAGCCCTTGGTGAAGACGAATCCACTTTTGGTGCTATCGCGCAGCGTGGTCGTGCTCGAGGGTCGCTGAGTCGCAAGTTTGATGTTCGCCGGGCGGCGGGTCTTGCTGGAAAGCGCCGTTTGCCCGTGCGATGATCCTCGCGGACCGCCCCGCGCCGCTGATGCTCGCGAACCGCGCAGTTTCCGGCGGCTGCCGTCGCCGGTCAGCCGGTTGCAATGTTGCATGCATCCCGTTGTCGCACGCGGTGAATCGCGACCTCTTCCACGCTCGGAGCGGACCGAGCCCGATCTAGTCTCTACGCGTCATCCGCGCGGCGACGGGGTGCTGAGGCTCAATCGACTCGCGCGGACGAGCCGCCACACAAGAATATAGAGGGCCGGGTGGAGCGCGCTTGCGACCCCGGGGTCGGGCTTAGCCGCGGGCGCGGATTCGCAGAATGCTCCGGGCGGGCCGATCGGAACCGTGCGGACGAACCCGGAAGGGGCCGAGACAGGCACATGAGTAGGACACGAGCTGGGAATAGGAAGCGTGGCGCTACCGCGGAGCGCAACGACGGCGGAGCTGCAACGGCAACGCTCGGCCCGGTCGCGGAACAAGCGCTCCCCGATCCAACCCTTGCCGCCGATCAGGCACCGCTGGCGCGCGGTTTCCCGAACGATCTCGAGGGCACGCGACTCACGCTGTACAACGGCTCGCCGGGAGAGATGCGCGTCCACTGGCGGCTTGAGCGCAACGACCTGGAACGCGCCGGGGCCAACTTCGCGCCCGGGAGCGGAAACACCAAGCTCGTGGTGCGCCTACAGCGCCTGAGAGACGGCGGTGGCGGCCAACCCGTCGACGAGGTGCGTATCGACCGGGCGATAACCAAGGACTTCGGCGAGGCCAGCTTCTCGTTGGCCCCCGACAATGCTCGCTATCACGCGGAGCTTGGGATCAGCGACGGGGCCGGGGGCTGGCTGATGCTGTCGCGCTCCAACCGGCTCTACAACTCGGTGGGCATTGGCCCGTCGTTCGCCGATGCGGGGCGGCCGGCTGCCGA
>JBGSTR010000438.1:0-2733 GCA_041736365.1 Chromatiaceae bacterium
CGGCGTCCAGCGTGGCCGACTCGCCGGGCACGGAGGCGAGCGTCTGCACCTCGATGATGACGCGGTAGGCGTCGTCCCCGGCCATGGTCGACGGCGACTGGGTCACGTGGGGCGTGCCCAGCATGGCGACCAGATTCTCCGCCACCACGCGGGAGATCTCGTCCTGCAGGGGCGAGGCCCAACGATCGTATTCCTCGAGCCGGACCTGGTTGCTCCCCGTGGCGACTACGATCTCCGGTCGATCGACGGAGGCGGG
Organism: Chromatiaceae bacterium; assembly: GCA_041736365.1. Taxonomy (GTDB): domain Bacteria; phylum Pseudomonadota; class Gammaproteobacteria; order Chromatiales; family Chromatiaceae; genus JBGSTR01. Next base: position 257 of record JBGSTR010000438.1, read on the forward strand.
GATGGAGACCGGGCCGACCGACACGGAGAGGCTCGAGGGCGGTGCGACGGGCACGGCATCCGCGCTCAGGGTGTAGAAGCGCGACGAAGGCGAGGCGCACCCGGCCAGCAGGGCAACAACCCCCCAGGTGACGAGTCGGTCGGTGCAGCGGCGCATCATCTTTTCTCTCCTGCCTTGCCTTTGATCAGCGCCTCCGGGTGACGCTCCAGATAGTCGCTGAGCACGCGGAAGGAGCGCGCGGCACGCGTCACCTCCTGCAAGGCGTCACGCAGCTCGAGCTGCCCCGGTGCGTCCTTGCCGAGCAGGGTCTCGTCGGTATTCTTCAGCACCCGGTCGGCGGACGCCATCGCCTTGCGCAGCTCGACCACGGCGGGCTTCAGCTCGGGGGTGACCTGAGTGTCGAAGTGCTCGATCGCCTTGTCTGCATCCCGGATAGCCTGATCGAGCGTCCCGATTGCCGTCTTGATGTCGGCGGCGATCGACTCGTAGGGGATCTTGTCCAGTTTCAAGAGGATACTCGAGACCTTGGCCTCCAGATCAGGCACCAGACTCGGGACCGTGGGTACCACGGGCTTGTCGTCGCTCCAGTCAACCGCCGCCTTGGGAGCGTCTGGAAAGAAGTCGAAGGCAACGAACAGCTTGCCGGTGATCAGACTGCCGCTGCGGAGCTGAGCGCGCAGCCCCCGCTCCTCCACCAGCCGCTCGAAGAAGACATGGCTCTCTTGCTCGTTGTTCGCGATGGCTTGACCCGATCCCGACTGTCGGCCGCGCAGGTGCGCGATGACGCGTTCCGGATAGCTGACGAGCTCCACCCGCCCGCGCAGAGTCTTGGTCTCGGGGTCGATATCGATCCCCACGTCGGTGACCTCGCCCGCCTGAAGCCCCAACAACGTAACCGGGGCTCCGACGGACAGCCCGCGCAGGGTCTCGCTGAAGTAGAGGACATAGTGTCGTGCGACGGTCTCCGGCTGCTGCATGGCCGTGGAACGATCACCGTAGAGGGTGAAGGAGGCTCCCGCGGGGGCGGGCTCGCTCTCGGGGGCGAAGCTTGGGGTTTCGAACGCGACGCCGCCGATCAACAGCGAAACCACCGATTGGGTGCGCACGTCCACCCCGCCCGCCCCAAGCGACACGTCGATACCGCTGGCGTTCCAGAAGCGGGTACCCGCGCTGACGAACTGATCGTAGGGCGCATCGACGAAGACTCGAATCTCGAGTGATGTTCCGTCCTTCGCGAGCTCGTAGGCCATCACCTGCCCCACCTGGAGGCGACGAAAATAGATCGGCGAGCCGACGCCCAAGGAGCCCATGTCCGAGGCCGTGAGCAGGAACTGCCGGCCCGGCTGATCGATGGTGATGATGGGCGCCACCTTGAGGGCTTCGAAGTGGCGTTGCCGCTCCGTGGAGCTGCCCTTTTCGAACCCGATGAAGTTTCCCGAGAGCAGCGTGCTCAGGCCGGAGACCCCGCTCAAGGTGATCCGCGGCTGCACCACCCAGAACTTGGCGTCCTGGACCATCAGCCCCTCGGCGTTCTTATCGATCTTGGCGGTGACCAGAACGTCGGAGTAGTCGTTGTGCAACTGCACCGCCGACACCTGACCGATCTTCACGTCCTTGTACTTAATGAAGGTCTTACCCGCCTCGACCCCCTCGGCCGACTTGAAGACGATGGTGATGGTGGGCCCTTCGTTGAGGACGCGGTTGACCGCGATCCCGATCGCCACCACCGCCGCAACCAGCGGGATGAGCCAGATGACCGAGATCCGCGAGCGCCGCTTCGGCTCCAGGGTCGCCTTCGGCAGATCGGCGAGCGCGTCGGTTTCAGCCACGTAGGTACTCCTTAGCCTGCTGTGTCATCGCGAACCTGCCGAGTCATCGCGGAGGTTTGCATCCCAGATCAGTCTTGGGTCGAACGACTCGGCCGCGATCATGGTGAGCACCACCACGGCGGCAAAGAACGCCACCCCGGCGCCGGGCCTCACCGACATCAGCGGCGAGAGCTGGACCAGCGCGACGGTGAAGGTGTCGACAAAGACATCCAACATCGACCAGCGGCCGATGATCTCGACCATGCGATAGAGCCGGGTGCGCTCCCGGTTGCCGGTCACCGCCCCGCGCTGCACGGTAATCAGTAGATAGCTCAACGCAATGAGCTTCCCGAGAGGAACCATGACGCTCGCGATCAGCACGATGAGCGCCAGCGGCCAGGACCCCGAGGTATAGAGGAACACCACCCCGCCCATGATGGTGTCGTACTCGGTGGTCCCGAGCGTCGTGGTGCCCATCACCGGCAGGACGTTCGCCGGGATGTAGCAGATCGCCGCGGCGATGACCAGCGCCCAGGTGGTCTGGATGGATCGGGGGTGACGCCATTCGAGGCCGGCGCTGCAACGGGGACAGTGTCCGGGCTCGGCCCCGCTGGCGGGTCGCGACAGCAGGCCACAGGCCTCGCAGGAAAGGAGCCCGGCTTGGCTCGC
>JBGSTR010000447.1:0-2369 GCA_041736365.1 Chromatiaceae bacterium
ATTGGCTTGCCAAGAACCGCGTTCTCCCAGCCATCTGCACTCTCGGCGGCTCAATCTTGCCCGCTGACGTAACAGGCGAGACGTCGTATTCAATCGCGCGAGTCATCGGCTCATTAACTTCACGGATCCAGGTAAATGCCAGGACGGCATTTAATCAGCGTCTCCCTAGGGAAGCGCTGATTTAAAACGTTTCCCGTCCGGGCCAGGGATGGCCCGGCATTTTCGACGGCGCTAAGCCGTTGAAAATGGAGCGGTCCGGGAGTCGCGCCTCTCGGACCGCGAGCTGAGTAAATGCCAGGACGGCATTTAATCAGCGTCTCCCTAGAGGTTGTCCTCCAGAAAATGATCATAATCCTCCGCGCTGACGATATGGGTGCCATCGCAGTTGAACTGCATATGAATGGCGTTACGCACGATGCTGATCGTGACGTTGCGAAGATAGAAATTCTGGATATTGCGCAGGGTAGGCAGGCTGCGGATGGTCTTGGATATCTCCGCCGGCGGAACGGGCTGCCAAGTCTGATAGTAGCCGCACCAGATCTTCTTCAGATGAGCGGGTAGAGCCCCGAACCAGCCATTGGCATCCATCCCGCGGTAGATGTCCGACATGATCTCGGCCTTCTTCATGTAGTCGATTGGCGGGAAGTGACGCTCGATGTAGGCCTCGTCGAGCAGCTTTGTTACCTGATGAATCTCGTCCGTGAACGGATTCAGAAGCGACGAGGTCCGGATCTCTCCGCTGTTGAATCCGATGAACAACTGATAGACGCAGCGCCGTAGCAGCAAATCTTCCAGGCACGGCGAAAGTCGAGGTAACACCCTGTCCACGAAGCTCTCGTAGCGCTCCCGAAACAGCGCGGTCTCACGCAGCGAGGGATCGCCCTTGATGCTGACATGCAGGTGCCTGCCCTCGATCCCGGAGCTGCCGATCAGGGTCTCCCGCAGGATCAGCTCCTCGTTGCGAGCGTCCAGGAGCCGATCGATCTTGTCGCCGATTTCGCGGTCCGCTCGAATAAGCGCAAGAAACGCATCCTTGCCGAGGGTGAAGAACGTAGTATCCTCGACCGCCGCGGCCGAGGCGTTTCGCTTCTCACTCAGTAGAACCGCCATTTCCCCAAAGCAATCGCCCGGCCCTAAGGTATGAATCTCGTCCTTCACCGTGAATTTCTCGAGGTAAATGGACACCCTGCCGGACTCGATGAAATAGACGTCGTCCGAGCTGTCCCCTTCGGCGAAAATGCTCTCCCCCGCTTTGAATGATCTGCGTACCGCATGCTCCTTGATCTTCAAGAAGTCTCTCGGCGACAGGCGGCAGGTGTTCAGAGACATGGCGACTCCTGTCGGTGCTCGTTCAGCGAAAGGGGATGTTGTAGGACGGGCTCGGCTCGGATTCGATCAGCAGGCCGCGAACAAGGAAGCTCGACGGCAGGCTTGCGACTTCGCTCGATCGACCATGCCCGGGATGATAAGACGGCCTCGATCGCTTGCGTTAGGGAAAACGCTGAGCAATAGTCGCGGCTCCCGAGCCGGTCCTCTCGAAGCATTAACGTCGCTTGAAGTCGCCGGGCCATCCCGGCCCGGGCAGAAGCGCTGTAAATCGGCTTTTCTTTGGGCACCTGTTTGTCGGGACGGCGGACGACACCTGGGTCGAGACCTGCGAGAGCCCGGTATGGAATCATCGAACAAGAGGCACGGCCGAGTGAATCGTCGCTCGCCGCGATTGCGGAACCTGCAATGCGGCGTTGGCTGATCGGATTGGCGGTGGGTCTGCTGGTCGGCTTTGCCGGTCTGATCCTCGGCTTCCTCCCGGTCGGCGGCTCATTCGAGCAAGCCGTTGGCCTGTCCTGGCTCTTCGGCATCCGCGGACCGGTCGACGCGCCGCGCGACGTGGTCGTCGTTGCGATGGATTCGCGTACCGGCGAGGACCTGGGGCTGCCCGCCCTGCCGCGCGACTGGCCGCGCTCGATCCACGCGCGGCTGGTCGAGGAACTGGTCCGCCGCGGGGCGGCCGTCATCGTCTTCGACGTCCACTTCGGCCGCGCCAAGGATCCAAAGTCCGATCAGGCCTTGGTGGACGCCGTGGCCGCGGCCGGCAATGTATTGATGGTCGAGCTGCTGACCGGAAAGCGCCGGCCGATCACGGATCAGACCGGGCGCAACGTTGGCATGCTGTGGGAAGAGGAGTCGGTGCCGCCGTTCCCCGAGCTGGCAGCCGCGGTAACCGCGCTCGCGAGCTTTCCGTTGCCCAAGGAGGGTGCGTCCGTCTCCCAGTTCTGGGTGTTCAAGGACAGCATCGACGGGGCCCCGACGCTTCCCGCCGCCGCGCTGCAGCTGCGCGCTCGCGACGAGCTGCCGGGGCTGATCGATCG
>JBGSTR010000517.1:0-10307 GCA_041736365.1 Chromatiaceae bacterium
GCCTTGCTGCCGCGGCGCGGCCGCGCACTGCTCAGCGTGCGCGATGCGGACAAACGCCGGCTGATCCGGGTTGCGCGGGATCTCCTGGGCTTCGGATTCACCCTCTACGGAACGCACGGCACGGCCGCCGCGGTCCGCGAGGCGGGCCTCGACTGCGTGGGCGTGAATAAGGTGGCGGAGGGGCGGCCGCACATCGTAGACATGATCAAAAACAACGAGATCAGTCTCATCGTAAACACCACCGAGGGCGCCCAGGCAATCGCCGACTCGGCCGAGATTCGCCGCGCGGCGCTACAGCACAAGGTCAGCTACACGACCACCATCTCCGGGGCGGAGGCCATCTGCCTCGCCTTGAAGCAACTGGACAATTTGAACGTCAATCGGTTACAAGATCTGAACTGACGAAGGCGCGGCTGCCTGCCGGCGCCCGCGATTTTCAATGGGTCCGCAATGGAGCCCGGTTGCCGTGCGTTGCCGCGCGCGGCCCATTCACACGAGGAATCACTGATGAGCAAGGTACCTCTGACCGCCAGAGGCGCTGAGAAATTGCGTGAGGAGCTGGAACGCCTGAAAAGGGTGGAACGTCCGCGCATTATCCAGGCCATATCGGAGGCGCGAGCCCACGGCGACCTCAAGGAGAACGCCGAGTATCACGCGGCGCGCGAGCAGCAGGCCTTTGTCGAGGGCCGCATCAAGGACATCGACGGCAAGCTCTCCCACGCGCACGTGATCGACGTCACCAAGGTGCAGGCCAACGGCCGAGTGGTGTTCGGTGCCACGGTGATCGTGCTCGAGCTCGACAAGGACGAGGAGCACAGCTTCCAGATCGTGGGCGACGACGAAGCGGATCTGAAGCTGGGGATGATCTCGGTCAGCTCGCCGATCGCACGCGCCCTGATCGGCAAGAGCGAGGGTGATGTAACCTCGGTGGAGGCGCCAGGGGGCGTTCGGGAATTCGAGATCTTGGAGGTTCGATACATCTGAGTCGCGAAGCCGACGCCTTCCAGCGCCTCGAGCGACAAGAAAATGGAGCGGTCCGAGATTGGCTCCTCTCGGACCGCAAGCGGATCAAGAGCCGGGAAGGCGTTTGATCCGCCTATTCCCTAGGCGCCGAAGATGCCCCTGAGGATATAGAACACGATCGCGGCCAGGATTGCGCCGACCGGTACGGTTACAAACCACGAGACCACGATACCGCCGATCACGCGCAGGTCGATGGCCCCGATGCCGCGTGCAAGGCCGACGCCCATCACCGCGCCGACCGCGATATGGGTGGTGGACACCGGTAGACCAAGGCCGGATGCCATCACGACCACACCCGCCGCCGCCAGCGTGGCGCTGTAGCCGCGGGTCGGGGTGAGCTCGGTGATCTTGTGGCCGATGGTCTGCATGACCTTATAGCCGTAGGTCGCCAGACCCACCACGATGCCCACGCCGCCGACCAGCAGCATCCAAGGCTCGACCGGGGACTTCGCCGCGATCACGCCACCGCTGTTGATCAAGCCGATCACCGCCGCCATCGGGCCGATGCCGTTTGCCACGTCGTTCGACCCGTGGGCAAAGGCCATCGCGCAGCCGGTGAAGATCATCATCGGCACGAATAGCTTCTCGACACTCGCAAAGTGGAAGTCCTTGTCCGCCTTGGTGTCGATCTTCACTCGGTTCATCATGATCTTGCCGATGATGGCGACGGCGAGGCCGATGCCGATGGCGAGCAGGTTGCTCTCGGTCGTGCCCAGGTGAATGTCGAGGTTCTTGAGACCCTTCAACACCGTCACCAAAGAGACCATCCAGCCGACCAAAAAGGCATAGAAGGGTCCCCATTTCCGTGCCTGAGCGATCGGGTCTTCCGTGTTCAGGATGAGCTTGCGAATGCTCAGCATAAGGAGCAGGCCGACGAGACCGCCAAGCACCGGGGAGACGAACCAGCTGGCGACGATCTCGCCCATCTTGTCCCAGTGGACCGCACTCATGCCGACGTCCGCGATGGCGAAACCAAGCACCGCGCCGACAATGCTGTGGGTGGTGGATACGGGCCAGCCCTTCCAGGTCGCCACCATGAGCCAGATGGCCGCCGCCAGCAGGGCGGCGAGCATGCCGTAGACCAGCAGGTGCGGCGCCGCCTCGAATACCGTGGTGTCGACGATACCCTTGGAGATGGTGGACGCCACGCCGCCGCCGGCCAGGTAGGCGCCCGCGAATTCCATGATGGCGGCGATGATGATGGCCTGCTTGACGGTGACGGCTCCGGAGCCCACCGACGTACCCATGGCGTTGGCAACGTCGTTGGCGCCGATCCCCCAGGTCATATAAAGACCGAAGACAACGGCAAGGATGAGAAATAGCGTACTGTGTTGGGCAATGGTTTCCATTGATTTTCCTAATATTTATAGTTGCTCAGGACATGCCCGGGTCGAGGCGAATTTCTAGGCACCCCCTTCCGCCGGACGGGCAATGCGCGCTGGGGCACCTGTCATTGGGGGTCAGCGAGCGATGAGCAAACGCAGGCGATCGCCTACCTTCTCCGCGTTGTCGGCGAGATCGCCGATCCACTGAATGAGCTGATACCAAAACATCACCGACACGGGTTTGAGGCTGTCCTCTTGGGCGAACAACGTCCGCGTCAGGGCCATGCCCATCTCGTCGGTCTCGTCCTCGATCTTGTTCAACTGCTCGACCATGTCCTCGACCTGGGTGGCCTCACGCCCGCGAAAGCCCGTCTCCACCAGCTCGTCGAGCTCCTCGATGACCTTGTGCGCCTGCTCGCAGGTGTCGACGCAACGGTTTACGAGCTTCATCAGGGGCTCTTCCATGCCGGCCGGGACCTCCATCTTGCGTTCGATCAGCAGCCCGGCGATGTCCTGGGCGGTATCGGCGATGGAATCCTGCATGCTCAGCACGTCGAGCAAATCGCGACGGTCGACGGGCATGAACATGCTCTTGGGCAGGTGACCGCGGAGCTCGTTCTTGAGAACGTCCGCCTCGTGCTCCTTGGCGAAAATCTTGTCCTTCTGGGCCTCCAGCGCGGCCTGATCGCCGTCGATCAGGGCCTGAAACAGTGCGGGAACCTCAGCCACGCAATCGGTCGCGATGCGCATGTGCTGTTGCAGCGGCTTGAACGGCGACTTGCCGAACAAAGCAGCCATGGGGTTGGTGGTTCGCATGGATTCCTCCGGTATTCGATGGTTGTGATTGATGGTCCGACCGGAAGCAGTATTGCACCGGCGGATGCGCAACGAGCTCGCGATCCGTTCCGCGGAGCCTGTCGAGCGAATCCGGTATGCAACCGGTCGAGCTCCCCTGCGGCGAACCGTGTCTCGCGTTTTCGTCCTCGGCGTGCGGACCGTGCCCCCGTCCTTGGTGTAACGCCGAAAACAGCCCCCTGAATAAAGCAATGGCGCTCCGACCGCGATGACCCGTGTCATATAACGGTAACTTTTGACCGAGAAATCGGTATTAAGGGGCGAATCAGGACCCGCCGACGAACAAGCATCGGGCCGAACGGGCCTGTTCTCGACTGGATTGAAGCGGTGGCAGATAAGCGCAAGGCGCCGCGAGCCGCGGCACCTTCGGCCCTTGGCAGACTTAACGCGTGCCGCCTCCGGAGACCCGAGAAATCACCCAATCGAGTGAGCGAGTCGGAAGTACCCGTGTGAGCACGGCGAACAGATGGGTGGGAAGCGTGACGCGATAGCGCGGCTTGGGTCGGCGACTCTCCAGGGCGTGAACGAGCTTCTTCAGCACTGCCGCGGGCGGCAGCGTAAAGGGCTGGGCGGCGCCTTCCTTGGTGAGGCGGCGCTCGGCAAGTTCATAGGCGGCGCGGTGAACGCTGCGCTCGACGTCGATGTTGGCTTGCAATGCCCGGTGGGCGTTTTCCCGGAAACGGCTGAGCACCGGTCCCGGCTCGATCAACGACACGCGGATGCCCGTACCGCGCAGCTCCAGGCGCAGGGTGTCGGTCAGGCCCTCCAGCGCGAATTTGCTGGCGATGTAGGCGCCGCGATAGGGGATACCGAGAAAGCCCAGGATGGAGCTGTTCTGCACGATCCGGCCGCCGCCTTGGGCGCGCATGACCGGGATCACCCGGCAGGTCAGGTCGTGCCAGCCAAGCAAGTTGGTCTCGAGCTGGGCCCGCAGCACCTCGCGGCTGAGATCCTCGACCGCACCGGGTTGGCCGTAGGCGCCGTTGTTGAACAAGGCATAGAGCTTGCCGCCGGTGATCTCAAGCGTCCGCTCGACACCTCGCCGGATGCTCTCCGGGTCGTCGAGGTCGATGGGGACGGCCGCGAGTCCTTCCCGCTCGAGGCGGGCGACATCCCCAGGCCGGCGCGCCGAGGCGATTACGCGCCAGCCGCGCTGGGCCAGTGCATGGGCGCAATGATGGCCGATACCGCTGGAGCAGCCGGTAATCAGCACGGAGCGGCGTGCGGTGGCGGTCATGTTGGTGGTCATTAACGCGAAAACCGGCATCGCCCGCAAGCGCTCGCGGAAAAAGACGGTTTGAATTCCGGCGTCGGAGCCGTATAAATCCCGCCTCGAAGGTGTATTTGCGAGGACCGACCCATGCCGATTTATGAATACCGTTGTGAGCGCTGCGGCCACGAGCTCGAAAAGATGCAGAAGATCAACGACCCGCCGCTGATCGACTGTCCCGAGTGCGGTGAGCCAGCGCTGAAGAAGCAGATCTCGGCCGCGGGATTTCGGCTCAAGGGCAGCGGCTGGTACGAGACCGATTTCAAGGGCGGCGCCAAGAAGAACCTGCACGGCGCCGAGCGCGGCGACAAGAAGGAGGCGAAGGCCTCGACATCGTCCTCGGACACGAAGTCCGATGGCGGCAAGGGGGGGGACGCCGGCGCCAAGCCGATCGAGAAGAAGCCTGCCGCCAAACCGGGCTCGGCCTGATCCGACCGGCTGGCCGCTCCGGGAGCCCGGCGCTCCCTAATCACCGTTCGGTTTGGACGAAGGAGGGCACGTGAGCGGACTGCTGCGCACCAAGACCATCAATGCGGACCATCATCTGGCCGACACCGGGCTGCGGCGCGTGCTGGGTCCTCTGGACCTGACACTTTTGGGTATAGGTGCCATTGTCGGTGCCGGAATCTTCGTTTTGACCGGGGTCGCGGCGGCCACCAAGGCCGGGCCCGCCATCCTGCTGTCCTATGCGATCGCCGGCATGGCGTGCGCCTTCAGCGCATTGGCGTACGCGGAGCTGGCGGCGGCCATCGGTGGTTGCGGCAGTGCCTATGGGTACAGCTATGCCGGCCTCGGCGAGCTGGTGGCCTGGGTGATCGGTTGGGATCTGATCTTGGAGTACGGGGTGGCGACCGCCGCCGTGGCCATTGGCTGGTCAGCCTATGTGGACAACGCCTTGGCGGCCCTCGGCCTGCACCTGCCGGCGGCACTGCTCAAGACGCCGACCGAGGGTGGATTCATCGATCTTCCCGCGGTCCTCATCGTGCTAGCGCTCGCGGGGCTGCTCAGCATGGGCGTGCGGGAAAGCGCCCGCTTCAATGCGGTGATGGTGCTAATCAAGCTGCTCGCGATCGGCGTCTTCGTCGCGGTGGCCTCGTCGCACGTGAATCCGGCCAACTGGACGCCCTTCATGCCGTTTGGCTGGGAAGGTGTCATGGGCGGTGCCGCGCTGATTTTCTTCGCCTACATCGGCTTCGACGCCGTATCCACGGCGGCGGAGGAGGCGCGGAATCCGCAGCGAGACCTGCCCATCGGTATTCTCGCGTCGCTCGCGATCTGTACCCTCATCTATATGGTGGTCGCGGCACTGCTGACCGCGGTGGTGCCCTATCCGAGCTTGAATGTCGGCTCGCCGGTCGCCGATGTGATGCTGCGGCTCGGCTACCCGTGGGCCGCCGGTCTGGTCGCCGCGGGCGCGATCGCCGGCCTGACCACAGTGATGCTGGTGCTCTACTTTGGGTTGACGCGGGTGTTTCTGGCGATGTCGCGCGACGGGCTGCTGCCGCCTTTGTTCGCACGGATCAGCCCGCGCACCCGCACGCCCGTGCGAGTGATCCTGGCCAGTGGCTTGCTTATTGCCGCGGTGGCGGGCCTGACCCCTATAGGCACGGTCGCCGAGCTGGTGAATATAGGCACGCTCGCCGCATTCTTCCTGGTGTGTCTGGGTGTGCTGGCGCTTCGCTATACGCACCCGGACTTGCCGCGACCTTTTCGCACCCCGTGGTCTCCCTTGGTCCCGCTCTTGGGGGCCGCCTCCTGTCTTTATCTCATGCTGAGTCTGCCGCTTGTTACCTGGCTTCGTTTCGGGGCTTGGCTGGCCCTCGGACTGGTCATCTATTTCGCCTACTCGCGCAAACATAGCCTGTTGGCCGAGTCGCCCGCGGCGCCCTGAGCGCGGGGGAAGTACGCGCAAGAATCGGTTGTACGGCGCTCACCGCGAGGGCGCCGGCTTCGGCCATTCAATAGGACTCGTGCGCGCCCGATTTCTGACTTATGCTTCGCTCGTTTTGGGTGGCCGCATCCGACAGCACGGGTGTCCCGATCGAGCACCGGCCCTTCCAGCCTCCCATCTCTTCGCGACCGTGCTTTGGGTAGCCGTCGGATAATCGCGGCGGCTCGCGACCGGGTGTCTCCACATTCCACTCTCAGGGGGTTTTGTTATGCAGCCTCAAGCCGCAGCTCCGATGGAGATGCTCGCCTGGGATACGCCCATGCTCGTATCCGCCATCATCCTCGCCGCCACGTTCGCGGGCATCTTCACCGAGGGCGTACATCACGTCCATCGCACCAAAGTCGCGATGTTGGGGGCGGCGACTATGGTGTTTGCCGGACAGATCTTCGGTTTCTACGGGCCGGATCAGGCCTTGGAGGCCATCGATTGGAACGTGGTGTTCCTGCTCGGTGCGATGATGGTGATCATCGCCATCATGATCCCCACGGGCGGCTTCCAGGCAATCGCCTTCTGGATCGCCAAGGTCTCGGGCGGTAACCAATTCGTGCTGTTGGCGATGCTCGGGACGGCGGTTACCCTGCTCTCACTCCTGCTGGACAACGTCACCACGGTGGTCATCTTCGGGCCGCTGATCGTCCTGATCTGCGGGGTGCTGCGGGTCTCGCCGATTCCCTACCTGCTGGCGGCGGCGCTGCTCACGGATACCGGAGGCGTGGCCACGCTGGTGGGCGATCCCCCCAACCTGATGATCGGCTCCGCCGCGGATATCGACTTCAATACCTTCTTCCTGCGCATGGGCGGGGTGGTGCTCGCGGCTTGGTTCGCGACCCTGGTCACGCTGCGCTTCCTGTTTTGGAAGGAGCTCTCGGTCAAGCCCGAGGTCGTCAAGTTCGCCGAGGATGTCGAGCTACAAGATCCCAAGACCTGGAAACTCTCAGTCATCGTGCTCGGGCTCATGGTGGTGCTGTTCATCTTTCACCGCCAACTGCACTGGGAGGCTTGGGTGGTGGCCTCGGTGGGCATGTTGACGATGTTCCTGGTCGGACGCCATCTGCAAATGGATCCCTATCTGGAGAAGGTCGAGTACGCCCTGCTGCTCTTTTTTATCTCACTGTTCGTGATGGTGGGCGGCGTGGAGCACAGTCGCTTCCTGCAGTTTCTCGGCCAGCACATCCAGCCGTTCGTACAAGACGATCTCCTGGTGGCCAGCCTGACCTTGCTGTGGGTGTCGGCGTTTCTCTCCGCGGCCATCGACAACATTCCCTTCACGGCGGCGATGATTCCGATCATCCTCAGCATGGAGGCCCAAGGAATGAACGTCACGCCGCTGTGGTGGTGCCTCGCCATGGGTGTTGGCATGGGCGGAAACGGCACGCACATCGGCTCCACGGCCAACGTGTTTATCGTGACCCTATCCGAGCGCTTGGCGCAGAAGGAGCGCAATCCCGCACTCGCAATTACCCCGGGTCTGTGGTTTCGCAAGGGTACTCCGGCCATGCTGACCACGTTGGTTGTATGCAGCGTGTTCGTCGTGCTGTTCTTCGACTTCTTCGCCGCGCCCATTCACGCGGGATGACGGCGTCGAGTGGCCGGATTCCGGATTTGACACTCAGTTGGTTTTTCCGTCAGCACTGAAAAAATTAGAGAGGACAGGTAAATGCTCTGCCGTAATGCATTGGTTACGAATGTGATCACGGCGCGCCCCGACCAGACGATCGGGGACGCATTGGAATTGCTCGAGAAGCACGGGCTGCGGGCGTTGCCCATTGTCGACACGGCCGGCAAGCTGGTCGGGCATTTCAGCTTCGATGTGGTGCTTTCCAACCTGCTGCCCTCGCCGGTCTCGGTCGAGGGCTACGGCATGATGGACGCCAACCTGAGCTTGGACTATCTGGTGGACGCCGAGGACCACGTGGCCAAGAAGCTGGGAGAGCTGCTGCCGGTGAAGCTGAGGGAGGTCATGGACAAGGAGCTCAAGTTGGTCAATCCGGATACCGCTCTGTGGGAGGGGATTCGGCGGCTTTTTCAGTTTGGGAGCCCGATCGCCGTGGTCGACGAGGGCACGGGAAAACTACTGGGCCTGCTGTCGGTTCAGTCGGTGATGGGCAAGCTGGCCACGCTGGTCAAGAGCGGCGGCTGAGGGCGGGCGCCCCACAGCCGTTGCCGGGATGCAATCTGCTCGCTCCCCGATCACTTTCGCCAGAACGCGGGGCTCAGCACCACCAGCAGGGTGAAGATCTCCAGCCGCCCGAGCAGCATGGCGAAGGTGCAGACCCAGGTCTGGAAGTCGGTCAGCACCTGAAAGGTGGTTGAAGGGCCGACTTGGTTGAGCCCGGGACCGGTGTTGTTGAATGCCGCCACCACGGCGGAGAAGGCGGTGACGATATCCAGCCCGGTGAAGGACAGCAGCAGGGTCAGGCTGACGGTAATCACCATGTACATGAAGCCAAACGCCACCACCGCGAAGATGATGTTGTTGGGCAAATCCTCTCCACCAACGCGCACGGGCCGCATGACCGTCGGGTGCATGGAGCGGAGGATTTCGCGGAAGGTCTGCTTGTAGAGGATGATGGCGCGGATCATCTTGACGCCGCCGCCGGTCGAGCCTGAGCAGGTGGCGAAGCTGCACAGGAAGAGCATCCACAGCGGGGCGAAGAACGGCCATAGGGCGTAATCGGTATTGGCGTAGCCGGTGGTGGTGGCGATCGACACGACGTTGAATGCGGCGTATCGCAGTGCGGTCAACGGTTGCGCATACGTGCCCTGAACCCATAGATAGAGTGCGATGCCGAGCACGCTGCCGAACATGACCATCAGGTACCAGCGGATCTCGGGGTCGCGGACATAGGGGCCGATCTCCTTGGCGCGCCATACCAGAAAGTGGCTAGCGAAGTTCATCCCCGCCAGGGTCATGAACAGGATGGTCACCAGCTCGATATCTAGGGAGTCGAAGTAGCCGAAGCTCGCGTCATGGGTGGAGAAGCCGCCCAGACCCATGGTGGTGAAGCCGTGCATTACCGCGTCCTGCCAGCTCATGCCCGCGCGTCGCATGAACAGGATGCAGGCGACTGTAATGACGGCGTAGACCAACCACAGGCCCTTCGCCGTCTCGGCCATGCGCGGGGTCAGCTTGGATTCCTTCATCGGACCCGGTGCCTCGGCCTTGAACATCTGCCGGCCGCCGACACCGAGCAGCGGCAGGATGGCCACCGCCAGCACGATCAACCCCATGCCGCCCATCCACACCAATTGGCCGCGCCACAGGTTGATCGAAAAGGGCAGGTTGTCGAGTCCGGTCAGCACCGTGGCCCCGGTGGTCGTGATGCCGGAAACGGCCTCGAAATAGGCATCGGTGAAGGATAGATTCGGCCAGAAGAAGACCAGGAACGGGATGCACGCGAAGGCCGGGATCAGGGTCCATGTGAGCACTACCAGCAGGAAGCCATCGCGGATCTGCAGCTCGCGGCTGTGCTTGCGGGTGAAGAACCAGAGCGCGATTCCGCTCCCGGCGGTGATCAGCAGCGCCTCGTCATAGGCGCGCTGCGCCGCGTCTTGGTAGCCGAATGCGACCAACGCGGGCAATAGCAGCGTGGCGCTGAACATGATCAGGATCAGCGCGAATGCGCGCAGGACGGAGGGGACGTGACTCATCGGTTCCCGGCTGGTTAGAAGAAGCTAAGCTCGACCTGAAAAAGCTTCTCGACCTTGGGCACCAGGCGCTTGTCCACCGCAAACAGGATGACGTGGTCATCGGGCTCGATGCGGGTGTCGTGATGGGCGATCAGAACCTGCGGTTGTGCGCCTCGGCCGTTCGTGCCGCCTCCGCCAATCCCGCGAACGATGGCCCCCAGGGTCACCCCCCGCGGCAGGGCGAGCTGCTCGA
>JBGSTR010000544.1:0-2884 GCA_041736365.1 Chromatiaceae bacterium
CCTGGTGCGCTTCGCCAGCGAGCAGTCGATCGGCCTCACCATCGTCGGCCCCGAGGCGCCGCTGGTGGCCGGTGTGGTCGATGCCTTCGAGACCGCCGGGCTACCCTGTTTCGGACCGCGCGCCGCGGCGGCGCGTCTGGAGGGCTCCAAGTCGTTCACCAAGAACTTCCTGGCCCGGCATGCGATCCCGACGGCGGCCTATGGCGTGTTCACGGAGGCGGAGCCGGCGCTCGCCTACCTGCGGGAAGTCGGGGCGCCGATCGTGGTCAAGGCGGATGGACTCGCCGCGGGCAAGGGCGTAATCCTCGCCGAGGACCTCGCGACCGCGGAGAAGGCGGTGCTCGACATGCTCGGCGAAGGGCGTTTCGGGCAGGCCGGTGCCCGGGTCGTGATCGAGGAGTTTCTAACCGGCGAGGAGGCCAGCTTCATCGTCATGGTCGACGGCAGCCACATTCTGCCGCTCGCGACCTCCCAGGACCACAAGGCACGCGACGACGGTGATCTTGGACCCAATACCGGCGGCATGGGCGCCTACTCCCCCGCCCCGGTCGTAACCGCGGAGATCCACGCGCGGGTCATGCGCGAGGTGATCGAGCCGACGGTTGCCGGTCTGGCCGCCGAGGGCAGTCCCTACACGGGCTTCCTGTACGCCGGCCTGATGATCGAGCCGGCGGGGGCGATCAAGGTGCTGGAATACAACTGTCGCTTCGGCGACCCGGAGACCCAGCCGATCCTGATGCGGCTGCAATCGGACATCGTCGAGCTGTGCCTGGCGGCGCTGGAGCAGCGGCTCGATCGAAAGAGTATCGACTGGGATCCACGCGCGGCGCTGGGTGTTGTGATGGCCGCCGGCGGCTATCCGGAGCACTACGCCCAAGGCAATCCAATCGAAGGCCTTGGCGGTATCGACGACGCGAACGTGAAGGTATTCCACGCGGGCACCCGCGCGGACGGCGAGGCAACCCTGACCGCCGGCGGTCGGGTGCTCTGCGTCACCGCGTTGGGGCAGAACGTGGCCGAGGCACAGCAGCGGGCCTACGCGGCGGCGGATAAAATCGGCTGGGACGGCGCCTTCTACCGCGGCGACATCGGCTACCGGGCGATCGAGCGTGAAATCGCCGCCCGTGACTGAGCTCGCCGGGCTCTTCGGTCGCGCCGGCACTCGCACCCTAGTCCGCGCACTCTTCGCCCTCACCCTCGCGGTGGTGACGGTGCTGGCGTTCATACCGCTCGATCATCCACCGGTGTCGGGAAACGACAAGCTGAACCACGTGGCCGCGTTTGCCGTTCTTGCGACCTTGGCGATCGGCGCCTTCCCGAACGCCCCGCCGTGGCGCTGGATTCTCCCCGGCCTGCTCGGCTATGGCCTGTTCATCGAGGTGACTCAGCACTTCCTGCCCTGGCGAACCTTCTCGATCGCCGACTTGGCCGCCGACTTGGTGGGGATCTTGGGTGCGCTGGGGTTGTGGTCGATTCTGGGGCGGGTTCAGGATAGGCGTGCGAGTGCCGGTGCGACCCGCTCCGCCAGCAGCCGCGACAAAGCCTCGAGCTCGTCATAGCGTCCCGCCACGTCGCGCACGTACCCGAGCGTACGCGGGATATCCTCCAGGTAGCCCGGTTTCGCGTCGCGCAGATGCAAGCGAGCGAAGATCCCGCAGGCCTTCAGGTGGCGCTGCGTGCCCATCAGATCGAACCAGCGCAGAAAGCGCTCCGGCTCGGTCGGCGGGAGAATGCCGGATTGGCAGGCCAGGTCGAGATAGCCGATCGCCCAACCCGCGACCCGATCCTCCGGCCACGCGATATAGCAGTCGCGCAGCAAGGAGACCAGATCGTAGGTGACCGGACCGACCACCGCGTCCTGGAAATCCAGAACACCCGGGTTCGGCGGCCCGGTGACCATCAGGTTGCGGGAATGGAAATCACGGTGTACGCACACTTGAGGCTGTTCCAGCGCGCTTGCGACCAGATGGACGTAGGCATCCGAGAGGCCGGCTCGCTCGCCGCTGGAGAGCTTCAGGCCGAGATAGCGCTCCAAGAACCACTCGTCGAAGATCCCCAGCTCGCGCTCCAGGAACGGGGCGTCGTACTCCGGCAATCCGTCCGTCGGACCGCAGGCCTGGATGATGGCGAGCGCGCCGAGTGCGTCCCCGTAGAGTCGGTCCGCGGAGTCCGGCTCCAACATCGACAGGTAGGGCCGGTCCCCGAGATCGGAGAGGAGCAGAAAGCCGTTTGCGGGGTCTTCGGCATGGATCTCGGGGGTGTTCAGCCCGATCGCCCGGAAGCGGCGCGCGAGGTCGGCGAAGCGCGAGCAATCCTCGTTGGGCGGGGGGGCATCCATCAAGATCAGACTCGCGTTATTGCGAACGATGCGCCAATAGCGGCGGAAACTGGCGTCGGACGAGGCCGGAGAGAGGTCGAAGCTGGTGGCGCCAAACAGCGAGCCCAGCCACCCAAGCATCAGTTCGTGACGTTCCAACAAACGCTCCACCCTTGTGCTGCTCAATCCACCCGAGCCACCCGGCGTCGGGCCAGTTCCGGCACCGGCGAGGACATCGCGGGGTCGCTCCCGGAACCGCTCGGCGCCCCCCAACGTTTCCCGATGGACCGGCAAGTCGGCGCCCGACGCGGTGCGGCGGGACCCGTCGAGGGGGAACCACCGATTGCCGGCCGGACCCGGATGTGACATGTTTGCAGCTTAACCTTGTTGCGTCCATCAGCAACGAAGCGAGCCCGTCGAGCATCGGCCGGGCCGCTGACGAATTCGAACCATAACGTGCGCTCGTCGCTGCCATCGCTACTCATCCTGCTGTCATCGTTGTCCGCGGCCCTGGTGGTCGCGGCCGATGCGCCGAGCGCCACCGAGCCGTGTCCGGGCAAGGCCTCG
>JBGSTR010000580.1:0-2930 GCA_041736365.1 Chromatiaceae bacterium
GCGCCGCGCCGAGCTGCGGCTGGCGCCGGCCTAGTCCGCGAGCTTCAGGGCGCCGGACGGGCAGCTAGCGACGACTGCGCGAACCTCGTCTTCCTTGGCCGCGCCGGAATGGATTTCCAGTCCCGCGTCGCCAACCTTGAATACGTCCGGCAGGCTCTTGACGCAATTGCCGGCGTGGATACAAACCTTTTGGTCCCAGGTCACTTTGGTCATTGGCATCACCCTCTGGTGTCTCGGAACGTGTCCCGCGTGGACACTTTCTCCGATCGTCGTTCAAACGCGCGCGAATCCAATTCCAACCGCGCCCAATTCAGGCTAAACAAATGCGTCGTCCGCGCCTATACGTGGTTACGCGTGCCGCGGCGTTGCGCCCCAGCGCAGCAAATGACGACTGGCGCGGTATACGCTGCCCCGGCGCCAGCGAAGGGAGCGTTAATCTACTGCGGCTCGCATCCGGCCGGGGATTGCCCGGCGGATCGAATGCCAGGACGGAATTTTTTCAGCGTTTTCTACGGTGCGCGCAGGTCTTCTTGGCTGAGCAACGCGATTCGGACCACGTCGGACGGGGTCTTGGCGTCCAGTTTCTCCATGACCTTGGCGCGGTGAAGCTCGACGGTTCGATAGCTGATCTCAAGCGTTCGCGCGATCTCCTTGTTGCGCAGCCCCGCCACCATTCCTTCCATCACCTGTCGCTCCCGGGGTGTAAGGAGCTCCACCCGTTGGCGCGCGTCAAGACGTCCGCGGGCGGTCTGCCGGCGGGCGCTTTCGCCATTGAGGCAGCCGTGGATTCGGACCAGCAAATCGTCGACATCCAACGGCTTTTCGACGAAATCGAGCGCTCCGCCCTTCATCGCCTGCACGGCGGTAGGCACATCCCCGTGGCCGGTGATCACGATCACGGGCAGTTGGATGCCGCGACGCTTGATTTCACGTTGCAGCTCCAGTCCGTTGGTGTCGGGCATGCAGACGTCGAGCAACAAGCAACCGGTCAGTGCCTCGGGCTCGATACCCTCAATGGCGGCAAGAAAAGCGGCGCCGCAATCGAAGGACTCGGATGCCAGCCCCTCGGACCGAGCCAGTAAGCTCAAGGCGCGGCGCACCGGCTCGTCGTCATCGACGATATAGACCTTCACGATGGCTCGGCGCGGGGCGCCGTCGGCAAGGTGAACTGGAACATCGCGCCGCCCCCGGGGCCCCGGGTTGCTTCGAGCGTTCCGTCATGCGCCTGGATTACCGAGAGTGTGATCGCCAGCCCCATCCCCATCCCTTCGTTCTTGGTGGTAAAGAAGGGCTTAAAGATCTGCGCGATCAGCTCGTCGGGCAGGCCGGGACCGCTATCGGTCACGGTGACCCGGATCGCGTCGTGGCCGTGGGCCGCGGAAGACAACTGAAGCCGACGTTGGGCGGGCGGCAGCGGCTCCATGGCATCGACGGCGTTGCGGACCAGATTGAGGAGCACCTGCTCCATGAGAATGCGATCCGCGCGCACCTCGGGCAGGTCCTCCGCGAGATCGAGCTCGACCGTCATTCCGCGATGCCGCGATTCCACGCTCGCGAGCCTGAGCACTGTCCGGATCGTCTCGTTCAGATCAATGGCGGTGAATTGAATCTCCGCGCGACGCACGAAATCCCGCAGCCGAATGACGATTTCGCGTGCGCGTTTGGCTTGTTCCGAGATCTCGTGGAGCGTGCCGCGAGTCTCCTCGACACTCGTCGCATTGGCCTCGAACAGCTTCACCAGCGCGCTGCTCAGGGCGTTGATGGCGCTCAATGGCTGAGAGAGCTCGTGCGCGATCTGGCTGCTCATCTGACCGATGGTCGTGACGCGCGAGAAATGGGCGAGCTCCAGCAGGCGCTGGCGTTCCCCTTGCTCGACCCGCTTGCGCTCCGTGATATCGGTGAAGACCCCGAGGCACCCGGTGAAGCTGCCGTGGTCGTCGAGGAAGTGCCGCGGGGAGGTCAACGTGTGAAGAACCTGCCCGTCGCCGCGGACCCACGCCGTCTCGAAGCGACTGGGGGGGCAGTCGTCGCGGGCCGCCATGCGCGAACGCAGCATGGCCTCGTCCTGCGGGTGTACGAGCGAATGCAGCGGCCGGCCCACGACCGCGCCGGACTCGACCCCGAACATGTCGCAGAAGGTCTGGTTGACGAACGTAATGCGATAGTCCGCATCGGTCAGCGCCAACCCCTCGTTCATCGTCTCCACCAGCTCCCGATAACGCCGCTCGCTCGCCCGCAAGGCCTCCTCGGCGGATTGACGCCTGCGCTCCGCCAGGACCCGATCGGTGACATCCTGAATGATCAACGTCGAGCCGAGCTGTCCGGTGCGGTCCATCAGCGACGACGCGATGATCTCCACGTGACGCGCAACGCCGGCCTCGGAGAGGATCTCAAAGACCTCCGGTGCCTGCTGGCGGATCGGAGCGACGCAACCGCCGATGACGTGACTCAATCGCCGGTGCTCCGATTGCGGGAGGAACCGCGTGAAGCGAGCACCAATCGCCTCGCGCTCGCCGATCGAAAGCACCCGACAGGCGTAACGATTGAGGCTGAGGATCGTGCCGTGGACATCCACGTTCAGCACCCCGATGGGTGCGCGATCGAGCAAGCGCTCGACGAAATGGGTGATCTGAGGCGGGCTTGCGGGCAGCCGGCTCAGGGAGCGCTGCGCCTGCGCGAGCGAGCCATTGAAGTGGCGGCGCTTCAGCGCTCGATCGACCGCCTTGGTCAGTGCCTCGGGCAGTGCCTCCAGCGCGTCGCTCGCCCAGGGCCTGACGTCGTAACCGATAAAGGGCGCGTAACGAAGCGTCCGCTCCAAGGGTTCGCGGGATTCCGGCTCGGTCAGTATCAGCACCGGCATGTCCGCGCCGATGCTGCGGGTGCGCTGTACGATGCGCACCGGTTGCCCGACGCCGAGGCCGATCACCAGC
>JBGSTR010000077.1:0-3335 GCA_041736365.1 Chromatiaceae bacterium
CGGTGGCCGCCCCGGTGGCCGCAAGCTTGGTATCGGCTCCATTCGGCGAGCCCGTCTGCATCTCGGCGGTGCGCTCCGAGGCCTCGACCGCCTCGTCGACCGTATCGGCGGTCTCTTCCAGTATCACCTGCGCCTCCTTCGCGGCCTCGCCCGCCTGCGCCATCCGTTGCGGGTCGCCCGAAACCTCTGCGGCTGCCGCCTTTTCCCCGGCCACCTCCAGCTTTTGCTTGGCCTGCTCGGCCTGCTCCTGAATCTCGCGCGCCTTCTCGATCTCCCGATTCTGGCGCTTCACCGCGATCTCCGCGCGGGCAATCTCCTCCGCCTTGGTCTGGACCACACCCTGCCAAGCGTCGGCTTCAACCATCAGCTCGGATTTGGTCAACGGAATCAGCAGCAGGGCGAGCTCTTCGGAGGGGATTGCGGGATCGGTGGTCGTGACGGGGAGCGGCGGAGACTCGGCGGAATCTTCCGCCAAGGTCTTAAGGGTGAAACCGGCGAGCAGCAGCGAAAGGAACAGGCAAAGGGCGGGGCGGCGTTGGAAACGCATAGGCGAGTGACCTCTGTAGAGTGGTGCGCGAGGGCGAGGGTCGTGCGCGGAGTGATGGCCGACGGGCGGTGTGCCCGGGTGCGACACCGGTTCCCGTCATGAGCGAGTCATTATCCCCTCCTGAGCCAATGTCTCAACCCCCGGCATCCACGAGGGGGCGGACTCACGAAATGAGCCTCACGTCCGTTAAAAAGGACGGTATCCAGACACGGAGCTCGGCGAATGAAACAGACGCGACTCGCAACGACGCAAGCAGCGACAGCCGCTATCGGCGAAGGGGTTCTCGGGCGAATGCTGGTGATCCAGCGCAGCCGGCTAGCGGGTTTCCGACATCACGCCGCACCGCTGGTATGGTCCGCGCTGCGTCCGGGTGCCGCGCTGAACCTGGCGCTGGAGACGGACAACCCCAATGATCCGGACGCGGTCGCGGTCTTCTGGCGCGGACGCAAGCTCGGCTATCTGCCCCGCGCGGAGAATCTGGTCGTCGCCCGACTGCTCGCCCGCCGACGTGCACTCAGCGCGCGAGTCCGCCGCTTGGCTCCAGCCGCGGAGCCGAATGCGCGACTACAGCTTGAGGTGCTGATGCATTGACAAATTTCCGCGTGCGGTTCAACAGCTTCAGCTAGAAGTCTTTTGCCATGTTTGCTCGCCTGCTACCGCTGACCGCCGTCACCGCCGTCTGGGCCTTCTTCAGCGCCTTCGCTGCCGCGGCCCTGCTCGCCGCCGCGGGGCTGCTTCAGGGTCTGTTTGCGCTCATTGCCTGGACACCGCGCCGGCCGGGTGGGCCGCGATGACGCACGCCGAGCCGGCAACGATCTCGGCGAGACCCAGTCCCGGTTCGGCGCGACTCTCGCGTCCCTTGATCATTGGTTCATGCGACTGGCGGGCGCCGAACGGCTTACGCGCGCGGCAACGGTAGTGAGCAGGAGCGCAACCCCGAGCAGCGAGGCACCAACCCAGGGGCTCGAAAGCCGCTCAGGCGCCACCAGCATCACCCCACCCAGCCCCAGCATCATCAGACCTGAGAGCAGCTTCAGCAGCCTGCCCTGCTGCTCGGTGAGCTTGCGCGCGCCGAGCGTGAAGGTGAATACCAGGACGATCGCGATCAGTGGCAGCACGTAGATCAGGTTGTACAGGGCCAGGTAGCCGTAATAGGCCGGCCGCGACAACGCCTGCAACGTCAGCACGCGCGTGAACACCATCGGAAATCCGGCGGTGCACAGCAGCTCGTAGCTGTTCGCGGCGAGCGCCAGCACCACCGTACCCGCCAGCATGGCCGCCAGGTTGTCCGCCGACACCAGGTTGCGCATGCGCGAGAACAGGCCGGGTTTCGCCTTCTCAGGTATCGAAAGGCTCGGCCCCTGCCTGAAGCGAAAGAAGTCCTTGACGTTGAATAGCCCGATCACGACCGCGAGCCCTCCGGCGATCGCCGTGACCACCGGCGCCGCGCCGATCACCAGGAACAGGTTGAGCCACGCCGCCATGAATAGAAAATAGACGAGGCCCGAAAACAGCACGAAGGTCAGGCCGATCAGCAGCATGCGCGAGCGGCTGCGGACGTGGACCATCAGGCTGAGCAGAAACAGCAGCACGAAAAAGGCGCAGGGGTTGAAGGCATCCAGCCCGGCGATCACCAGCGTAAACACCGGCAGCGACAGGTCCGCCGCGCCAATCTCGCCGATCACCGGCAGATCGACCACAGGCTGGTTTTCGGTCGCGTCCGCGGACGACCTCACCTCGGCACCGCCCGCCGCCTGAGCGCAGAAGCGCGCAAGCGCGAGAACTTGCGCACCGATACCATCGGCGTTGTCGAAACCCGTGATCATCCGACCGCAGACGAAGAAGGCGGGCACCGAGCGGGCCTGCTCGCCGAGCGACTCGGCGGTCGACACGAAGCGCTCCAGGTTGGCGCGATTGCCGGTTATCTCGAAGTCCTGCACATCGAGCCAGGGCTCGTTCGAGCGCAGTCGATCGAGAAACGGCAGGGCCTCTTGGCAATGGGGACAACGCTGCGACCAGAAGACATAGATCGGGACGCGGGTGCTGCCGTCCGGCCCGGTGCCGATCCAATCCGGCGGTGGGCTCGCGGCCCGGGCCAACCCCGCAACCAACAACACCAAGAGGACCAGATACCCGGAAACATTGGCAGGGCGCATGTTTTACTACCTCGATCAAGCGCTGCCGCATAACCGCCCTCGAGCGGAGCCGAGACCAGTCTACACGGCCGGCACGCCCGCCAGGCTGCTAGACTTCACACCAATCGCCACCCGACGTGGCCCGGATTTCATGTCGATCGCACATCGTGCCTACCCTGCTCCACCCCGGCTCCGCCGTATGGCGTGCCTGCTTGGTCTACTCGTCGGACTCGGCGCCTGCGCGGCGCAGGACGACGTGAGCACGCAACGAGCGGCCTTGGTGGCCCGGCTCCAGGCGGACGTGCGTCTGGATGCAGATCGTCTCGGGTTCGACTCGCTTGCGCCGGATCTGGTCGAGGCCCTGGGCGAGGTTCCGCGCCACGCCTTCGTGCCCGACGCCGAGCGCGCGGAGGCCTACGCCAATTATCCGCTGCCGATCGGACTCGGCCAGACCATCTCCCAACCCTATATAGTCGCCGTCATGACCCAGCTCTTGAAAGTCGGGTCGGGCGACCGCGTGTTCGAGCTCGGCACGGGCTCCGGCTACCAAGCCGCCGTGTTGGCGCACATGGGCGTGGAGGTCTATTCGGTTGAGATCGTCCCGGAGCTGGCCCGCAGCGCGGCCGCGACACTGCGCGAGCTCGGGTACGACC
>JBGSTR010000078.1:0-1513 GCA_041736365.1 Chromatiaceae bacterium
TCGGCATCGGCGCCGGCATGGCGCTCTCGGTGGCGATGCTGAGTGTCATGAGCGGGTTCGACCTGACCATGGAGCTCAACTTCGGCGTCATCGACCGCAGCGACGTCACGGTGAGCCTGGTCGAGCCGCTGTCCAACAAGACCATCTACAAGCTGCAACGCATGGATGGCGTGATCGAGGTCGAGCCCTTCCGCAGCGTGCCGGCGGTGCTCCGTCACGGGCTCTACACCTATCGCGGTGCCATCAACGGGCTGGTCGCCCAGCCTCGGCTCAATCGCGCCGTCGACGACAAGATGGCGCCGATTCATCTGCGCGAGGACGGGGTCATTCTGGCGACTGCGCTGGCCGAGATCCTGCACATCCGGCCCGGCGAGCGCTTGACGCTCGAGGTCCGCGAGGGCCGCCAGCCGGTACTTGAGGTGCCGGTCGCGGGCGTGGCAACCACGCTCCTCGGCTCGCCCGCCTATTTGGAGATCGGCGCCTTGAACCGGGCACTGAAAGAGCCCAATCGGGTCTCCGGTGCCTATCTGCGGATCGACAGCGCCCGCGGCGACGCGATCTATCGCACATTGAAGGGCATGCCCGCGGTGGCCGGGGTAAGCCTGCGCAGCGAGGCCCGCGCGGCCTTTCGCAAGGTGATGGACACCGGCGCCGGGGCGATCCGCTACGTAATGGCGGCGATGGCCGGGATCATCACCTTCGGCATCGTCTACAACAGTGCGCGCATCGCGTTTGCCGAGCGCGCGCGCGACCTGGCCAGTCTGCGGGTGATCGGCTTCACCCGCGGCGAGGCCGCCTTCGTGCTGCTCGGCGAGCTGGCGGTGATCACCCTGCTCGCGCTGCCGGTGGGCGCGGCACTCGGCTACTATCTTTCGCTCGCGCTCTCGCAAGCCTTCAGCACGGATCTGTACCGGATCCCGGCGGTGGTCGTGCCGGAGACCTTCGGCATCGGCGCGCTGGCGGTGCTCGTGGCGGCCGGGATCTCCGGCTGGATGGTCAAACGCGACATCGATCGGATCGATCTGGTGTCGGCACTCAAGGTTCGGGAGTAGATCTCATCGTCGCACGCAAACGATCGCGCATCTGGATGACCTTGGGCAGCGGCCTGTTGATGGCCACGCTGCTCGGCTATGCCTTCTGGCCAACCCCGGTCATGGTCGATCTCGGCGTCGCCGCCCGCGCACCGATGCTGGTGACCATCGATGAGGAGGCCAGGACCCGCGTGCGTGACGCCTATGTGGTCTCCGCGCCCATTGCCGGGCGTCTGCTGCGGGTCGAGGTGGAGCCCGGCGACTCGGTCACCGGTGGCGAGACGACCATCGCCCGCATGCTTCCGCTCAACCCCTCGGCGCTGGATATCCGCACCCGCGAGCAGGCCAGGGCCTCGGTCAACGTGGCCGAGGCGGCCCTGCGGGTGGCGCGCGCCGACCTCAACAAGTCCATGGCCGACCAGGAGCTTGCCGAGCACGATCTGGAGCGCGCACGTACGCTGCGCAAGAGCGGCACCGTCTCC
>JBGSTR010000666.1:0-2720 GCA_041736365.1 Chromatiaceae bacterium
TCGGCACCGCCCGCCAGCACATCGATGCAGGCGGACGCGCATGCCTGGTCCACGGCGGAGCGCAACCCGTTCGCGCGCAGGTAGTGCCCCAGCTTGCGGGCCTCGAAGACCGAGCCGCCCGGGCTGTTGATCACCAGACCCACCGCCTTGGTCTTGCGCAGCGCGTCGATGGTGCGATCCGCGAAACCTTCGGTGATCTCCGCCCCGTCGACCCGCAGCCACGTCGTGCGCAGCTTTCCCGTAGGCTCGAATCGCACCAGGGCCGGTGACACACCGGTCAATGCGGCGAGCTGCTCACAGGACTGCATGGTGTGGCTGAGAAACTCCGATGCGGGTGTTCCTTGTGCCACGTAGCTCCTGAGCCGCTGATTGGCGCGGGCGACGACTTCTTCCATCCGAATGCCGTACTTGTCGAGCGACGCGATCACCGCCGCATCCGTCACCTCGATGTCGACCGTCTGCCCCACGCGCAGCAAATGGCAGTCCGCGACCACGGACAGAAGCTGGTCGCGTCCGATCTTGGCCGCCGGGACTTCGGGCTCGGCAGCCGTGGGGACGCTGCCGTCCGAGGCACAGCCGGATATTGCGAGCGTCAAAGCCGCGATTGGCGCAAGCGTCAGCAGGGTGGAGAGAAGCCGTTTCATTCGCCTTGATTGCGAGCTCTTCAGACCATCGGCTGTAGTTCGGCCGAGACGATTGCGCCTCCAGCCGGGTTTTGGGGAATACCGCTGTTTCCCGTCCGGGCCATACGACGCCCTGCATTTTCACGCGCCCCAAGCGGCGAGAATATGGAGCGCTTCCGAAGTCGCGCCGCTCGGACCACGAGCCGATCGACTGCCGGCAAGACGTTGGATCGGCGTCGATTAGACCCGGATCTCGATCCCTTGCTCCCGTAGGTATGCCTTCACCGCCGCAATCGGAACCTCGCGACGGTGGAAAATGCCCGCGGCCAGCGCCGCCTCGACGCCGGTAGCCGAAAAAACCTCGCTGAAGTGCTCCACCCTTCCGGCACCACTGGAGGCGATGACCGGAATACCAACCGCGCCGCGCACCGCGCCGATCAACTCCAAGTCGAAGCCCGCGCCGGTGCCGTCGCGATCGATGGAGTTCAACAGGATCTCGCCGGCACCCAGCGCTTCGCACGCACGAGCAAGCTCCACGGCATCGAGGTCGCGGCCTTCGCGCCCGCCCTTGACCGTGCATTGGAACCAGCAGTAGCGCTCGCCATTGGGCCCGGGCACGCTCGTCTCGATGGTCGGACGCTGCGTGTCTTCCGGAGAGCGGACGTAGACCCTGCGCGGATCGACCGAGATCACGACGGCCTGGTTGCCGTAGACCCGTGCGATCTGCTCGATGGAGCTGGTGCCGTCGCTGCCGCCGCGCTCACGAACCTGCTCGACGGTATGTACCGCATCCGAGCCGATCGAGATCTTGTCGGCGCCGGAACGAAAATACTCGTCGGCCACGTCCAAGGCTGAATAGTGCCGGCCGTTCGCATCGGTGAAGGCGCGAATACCCCCGCCGATGGTCAGCGGCACGAACACCCGCTCGGAGGTCCGTCGCAATACCTCGAGCATGGGTTGATCGGCCATCGGGAAGTCGCGGAAGGCGGTGATGTTGAGGAAGGTGATCTCGTCCGCGCCCTCCTCGAAATAGCGCTGGGCCAGCTCCACCGGCTTGCCGAGGTTGCGCACCTCGCCGGCCTCGCGCACGTCGTACTGATCGCCCTTGGTCACCACGAGATCACCGGCGTCGTTCGTGCGCACATCGAGACAGGCAATGATGCGTTTCGCGAAGCGGGTGCCCGCGTCGGAGGCGCGCCGGCCCGATCCCGAGCCCGGCCCCGCGGTGTCGCCGGCCAGAAAACGCCGCAGCAACCCAAGCCCCGCCGCGCCGCTCTTTTCCGGATGGAACTGCACCGCGGCGATCGGTCCGCGCTGCACCGCGCTTAGAAACGGCTCGCCGTAATCCGTGAGCGCTAAGCCCCAGTCGGCGTTTTCCGGCCCCGGGGTGGCGTGATAGGAGTGTACGAAATAGAGCTTCTCGTCGTTGTAATCCGCGAACAGCGGCGATTCCCGCTCGAGCCGGACCCCGTTCCAACCCATATGCGGAACTGCCAGGCCAGGCGCGCGAAAACGGCGTATCTGACCCGGAATCACACCTAGCCCCGGCACGCCGGGCGACTCCTCGCTGCCTTCGAACAAGGTCTGGAGCCCGATGCAGATCCCGAGGTAGGGACGGCCGGCCGCGAGGTAGGCCTTCAACGGCTCCGCGTAACCGAGATGCTGCAGGCGCTCCATCGCGGCGCCGAACGCACCTACGCCCGGGAAGATCAGGCGCTCGGCCTTGAGGATGTCCTCGGGGCGCTGGATGTCGGTGAGCGTAAACCCGAGTGCTTCGATGGCGTTGCGCAGGCTGCGGACGTTGCCGGCGCCGTAGTCGAGGACGGATATCATGACGGAAGTCCGAGGGCCGATTGAGTGGTTTCAGCAAGGATCATCCGCGGGCCCGGCGCCGGAATCGGTAGTTTAGCGCCTTCGCCGCGACCGGTCAGGGGCACTCGCGCCCGCTCGGCCGCCATGTCCGGCTCACCGGGATTCCGACGGATTCGTACCGGGGGTCAACCCGATTCCCTCCGCCTCCACCACGCGGGCGAGCGCCGTCTCCATGGTCGAGCGCGCGCGTGCGGCAGCCGCATGGAGGAAGGCGTGCACGGCGGC
>JBGSTR010000698.1:0-12411 GCA_041736365.1 Chromatiaceae bacterium
GCGAGATGACGCCGGGCAACCGTGACGGGCGCGGCACAGAAGGCGTTGCGGGTGAATACGGCCGCGCAGGTGGAGGTCGGGGGTAGCTCGAACAGCACCAGATCGTCGCGATCGCGGTAGCGAATCCCGGCGGCCCCGGCAGCGACTCGCACGCCCGCGACGGGCTCGAAGGGCAGGCTAGGCTCGGTCATGGCGTACCACCGAAGTGACGAGTTGAATCCATCTGGGGTTGGGTGGCCGCGCGAAGACCGAGCACTCGCACGTTGGCGCGGCCTGCCGCCGCGCCGAGCGCCGATCAGGCCGCCTTACCGTGGCAATGCTTGTACTTCTTGCCCGAGCCGCAGGGACAGGGTTCGTTGCGGCCGACCTTCCTGCCGTCGCGTACATAGGGCTGGACCGCCTCGCCGTCCGGCCCGCCCGCGGGGCGGTGCGCCGTGTCGTCCTCGTCCGGGGTGTCGAAACCCTGGAATTCCTCGTGCTTGAACTCGAAGGCGGGCTCGCTCGGCGGCGGAGCAAGACCCGGGGCCTGCTCCGGAGTCTGAATCTGGAGCTTCGCCAGCGTGCCCACGACCTCCTGCTTGATGGTCTCGAGCATCGCCGAGAACATCTCGAATGCCTCGCGCTTGTATTCCTGCTTGGGATTTTTCTGCGCATAGCCGCGCAGGTGGATGCCCTGGCGCAGGTAGTCCATCGCGGCGAGGTGGTCCTTCCACTGGGTGTCGAGCGTTTGCAGCATGACCGCCTTCTCGATCTGGCGCATGGTCTGCGGCCCGATCAGGGTCTCCTTCGACGAATAGCGCTCGGCCAATGTCGCGGCGATTCGCTCGCGCAGTGTTTCCTCGTGCAACGAGTGGTCTTCGTCAAGCCAATGCTGGATAGGCCACTCATCGCCAGCCTCGCGTTGCAGGGCTTCGCCGAGACCGCCTACGTCCCATTGCTCCTCGAGGCTCCCCTGCGGGATGTAGCCGTCGATGATGCGGGTCAGCACATCGTTGCGCATGGCCGCGATGGTTTCGGATACGTCGTTGGTGTCCATCAGCTCACGGCGCTGGCGATAGATCACCTTGCGCTGGTCGCTGGCGACATCGTCGTACTCGAGCAGCTGCTTGCGGATGTCGAAGTTGCGTCCCTCGACCTTGCGTTGGGCATTCTCGATCGCCTTGGTCACCCACGGGTGCTCGATCGCCTCGCCCTCCTCCATGCCGAGCTTTTGCATCATGTTGCCGACACGCTCGGAGGCGAAGATGCGCATCAGGCTATCTTCGAGCGAGAGGTAGAAGCGCGAGGAGCCGGGATCGCCCTGCCGGCCGGAGCGGCCGCGGAGCTGATTATCGATGCGCCTGGACTCGTGTCGCTCGGTGCCGACCACGTGCAGGCCGCCCGCGGCGATGACCTCCGCATGGCGCTCCTTCCAGCGCGCGCGTATGCCGTCAACATCGGCGTCGGGTCCAGCCGACTCCAACTCCGCATCGAGATTGCCGCCGAGGACGATATCCGTGCCGCGACCGGCCATGTTGGTCGCGATGGTGACCGACCCGGGGCGCCCGGCCTGGGCGACGATGCCTGCCTCGCGCTCGTGCTGCTTGGCGTTCAGCACCTCATGGGGGATCTTCTCCTCCTTAAGCAGATTGGATACCAGCTCCGAGGTCTCGATCGAGGCAGTGCCGACGAGCGCCGGCTGACCCCGTGCGACACAATCGCGGATATCCTCAACGATCGCTTGGTACTTCTCTTTTTGGGTCAGATAGACCAGATCGCCTCGATCGTCGCGCACCATCGGCTGGTTGGTGGGGATGACCACGACCTCGAGCCCATAGATCTGCTGGAATTCGTAGGCCTCGGTATCGGCGGTGCCGGTCATGCCGGCGAGCTTCGGGTAGAGTCGAAACAGGTTCTGGAAGGTGATCGAGGCGAGGGTCTGGTTTTCCGGCTGAATCGGCACCCGCTCCTTGGCCTCGGCCGCTTGGTGCAGGCCCTCCGACCAGCGCCGGCCCGGCATGGTCCGGCCGGTGAATTCGTCGACGATGATGATCTGTCCGTCGCGGACGATGTATTCCACGTTCTTCTGAAACAGTGCGTGCGCGCGCAACGCCGCATAGACGTGGTGCATCAACACGATGTTGGCCGGATCGTAGAGGCTTTCGCCTTCGCCCAGCACCCCGATTTCGCCGAGCATTTCCTCGACGTGCTGATGACCGTCCTCGCTCAGAAATACCTGGCGAGCCTTCTCGTCGACCGAAAAATCCCCGGGTCCGAAGTCCGGCTTGCCCTCGTCGTTGGTCATCGGCGCCTGGCGGGTCAGGCGCGGGATGATGGCGTCGATCTTCTGGTAGAGCTCAATACTGCCCTCCGAAGGGCCGGAGATGATCAGCGGCGTGCGCGCCTCGTCGATCAGGATCGAGTCGACCTCGTCGACGATGGCGTACCAGGGGTCGCGCTGCACCCGCTGGTCGCCGACAAAGGCCATGTTGTCGCGTAGATAATCGAAGCCGAATTCATTGTTGGTGCCATAGGTAATGGCCGCCGCATAGGACTCGCGGCGCGTAACCGGACGCAGATGGCGGTAACCGGGGCCCTCCGCGGGCTCGTACTCGGGGTCGAAAAGATAGGAAGCCGAATCGGGTCCGGTGCCCCCGGACGAATTGATGACGCCGACACTCAGACCCAGTGCGTTGTAAACGCGGCCCATCCACGCGGCATCGCGGCGGGCGAGATAATCATTGACGGTCACCACGTGCACACCCTTTGCCGGCAGGGCATTGAGGTATGCGGCAAGCGTCGCGACAAGGGTCTTGCCCTCGCCGGTGCGCATCTCAGCGATCTTGCCCTCGTGCAGCACCATTCCGCCGACCATCTGCACGTCGAAGTGGCGCATGCCGAGCACTCGCTTCGCCGCCTCGCGGACGACCGCAAACGCCTCGGTCAGCAGACTTTCCACGGTCGCGCCAGCCTCGAGTCGACCCCGAAACTCCACCGTTTTGGCGGCCAGCGCCGCGTCAGAGAGCCGCTCGATTTCAGGCTCAAGCGCATTGATCCCGGCGACGGATTTCAGGAGCTTCTTGACCAAGCGCTCGTTGCGGCTGCCGAAGACCTTCTTGAGCAGATTACTGACCATCAGATATACATACGGATGTTGGGAAAAATGACGCGATCATACCGGAAATCCCCGGTTGAATCAGGCGGCGCACGGGGGCCTCGCGCCGGTGGCGGCGCAATGGAAGCTCTCGCGGGCGGCGGCGCGGAAACTGCGCCACCTAAAAGGAAACACTGATCAAATACCATCCCGGCATTTGATCTGCTCGAGGGCCGAGAGGCGCGACTCTCGGATCGCTCCATTTTCAAGCCCTTAAGGTGCTTCAAAATGTCGGGTCATCCCTAGCCCGTATGGGAAACGCCCCAAATCAGCGTTTCCCCAACAGGGAACGCCCTCTTGGCTCTAGGCCGCGACGGCGGGAAATCGCGAGGTCAGCCCGAGTTATCGGAGGCCGAAACGGCGAGGAGGTCCGACGAGTGAGAGCCGACGTAGGGCCTCGGGTTGACCGGAACGCCATCCTTCAACACCTCGAAATGGCAATGCGGGCCGGTCGCGGATCCGGTCGAGCCGACCGCGGCGATCTTCTGGCCGCGCCGCACCATCTGACCTTCCTCGACCAGATTCGCCGAATTGTGAGCATATCGGGTTACCAGTCCGCCGACGTGCCGAATCTCAACGATGCGACCGTAGCCGCCTTTCTTGCCGCTGAAGGTCACCAAACCATCCGCAACCGCCACCACGGGGGCACCGCGAGGAGCGGCGAAATCGATGCCTTCGTGGAAACGACGCTTGTGCTTGATGGGATGAATCCGAAAACCGAAACCCGATGTGATGTAGCCGGTGCGTACCGGCCAACCCGAGGGAACGGTTTGAGCAGTGAGGTCCTTCTCCATGATCGATTCCTCGAGGACCTCGAGCTTGCGCTTGCGGTCCTTGACGAGGCTGACTACGCTGCCGAGCTGGCTTGCGATCTCCTTGATGGTGTAGTCCCGAACCGCCGGGCCGTCGTCATCGGGTCCGCCCCGGGGCGGGGTTGCGGAGAAATCGAATTCTTCTGGATTGAGGCCGCCCATCTCGACGAGTCGTTCACCGAGTGCGTCGAGCCGCATCAGCTCGGCCTGCATCTCGCCCAGCTTCTCCGCCAGCGCATCCGCGTCCGCGGCGCCGGGGTCGGGCTGTTCCTGATCGGGTATCTCGTGAAGGTCGGAGGCAGGCGCCGCGGAGAGCGGCTGGGGGTTAGGGAGCGAGGGAAGATCGGAGTACCTGCCTAGCCAGAATCCTGCTCCACCCCCTGCGACACCGAATAGGAGTGCCGCCAAAAACGCTACAAGCGATTGTCCAGAAAAGGTTTTTCTTCGGTCGAGATGATACATAACAAATCTTTCGCTAGTGGACCTGTCGGCCGAAGCTGGGGTTTATACTACGGAGTGGCCGCTTATAAAAAGCGGTTTCGCTCCGAAACGCCGCCTCAGGTCAATTGTGATGGCGACGGCGTGTGATACGCACCGCCACGCGATGATAGAGATCGAACGCCCATGCGCCGTCGTCCGGCACATATTCGCGATCTGCTGAAGAGCTGCCCCGCGGGCAATACCTGCCTGCAACCGCAAGACGCGGCGGCAGACTTTTCCGCCAAGCTGCTGGCCCTGCTCCCGGAGCCGTTGCGTGCGCACTGTGTCGCGGAGCCCATCCGCGCCGGCACCCTGACGCTGGTCGTCGACTCCCCGGCTTGGGCTACGCGGGCGCGCTACCTCGGCGCGGAGCTCAAGTCGCGGCTCGAGGGCCTGCAGATCGATGCGGTACGAGTTCTGGTGCGCCCGCCGTTGCCCGCCGCTCCCATCGCATCGCCGAGCCGAGGGCCGAGGATTACGACCGGTACGGCTCGGCTCCTGCGCCAAGCCGCGGATGCGGCCGACGACCCGGTTCTGTCGCGGGCGCTCCGCAACCTGGCACTTCGCGGCGTCGGGGAAAGGGACCGCGAGCGAGACGACTAAGCGACCGCCAATGGTTGCGCGTAGTTGATCGGCGCCAAGGCCGAATCCTCGAAGACCACCTCTTCCCACGCCGATTGATCCGCCATCAGCGCGCGCAGGAGGTTGTTGTTCAGCGCATGACCCGACTTGTGGCCCTTGAAGGCACCGATCAGGGTATGGCCGAGGAGGTACAGATCGCCGATTGCGTCGAGGATCTTGTGCTTCACGAACTCGTCTTCGTAGCGCAAGCCCTCTTCGTTGAGGACGCGAAATTCGTCCACCACGACCGCGTTGTCCAGACTGCCGCCCAGTGCGAGGTTCTGCTGGCGCAGTGCCTCGATCTCGCGCAGGAACCCGAAGGTGCGCGCACGACTGATCTCGCGCACGAACGACGAGGTCGAAAAATCGACCTGCGCACGCTTGGCGCGGGCATTGAATGCCGGATGATCGAAATCGATCGAGAATTCGACCTTGAAGCCGTCGTAAGGCGTGAAGCGGGCGTACTTGTCGCCATCGCGCACCTCGACCGGCCGCTTGATGCGGATGAATCGCTTGGCGCGATTCTGCTCCTCGACGCCTGCCGATTGAATGAGAAACACGAACGGTCCCGCGCTGCCATCCATGATCGGAACCTCCGCCGCGCTCACGTCGACATACGCATTGTCGATGCCGAGACCCGCGAATGCCGACAGCAGATGCTCCACCGTGGACACGCGCACGTCCCCGTTCACCAGCGTGGTGGACAGTCGCGTATCCCCGACATTGTGCGGGCAGGCGTGGATCTCGACCGGTCGGTCGAGATCCACGCGCCGAAACACGATGCCGGTGTCCGGCGCGGCCGGACGCAGGGTCAGGTAGACTTTCTCGCCCGTATGCAGTCCGACACCGGTGGCACGGATCACATTCTTCAATGTACGTTGCTTGAGCATCGTCCAGGTTCCCCCATCGCATCCCACGGCGGTAGGCGGTTCGCATCTCACCCGGAAGCGGCGCCGCGCCCTCCGCGGCGTAACCTCGCCGGGGCTGCAGCAACCATCCGGTCGCGAAAACGCTACTGGCCAGCCCCCGCGGGGCAAGCCTCAGGAGTAGCTTAGGGTTTTCCCGGACGTTTATCAAGCTCAACGTTAAATATGAAGTAATGTCTCTGTTTTTACGGAAGTTCTAGATGAAGGGTATCCCCTAGTCAATCTGCCTGCCGGCGCAGGAATGCCGGGATATCGAGGTAGTCCAGGTCACTTTCAACCGCCTCGGCACCACCGCCGCCGCCCGCCGCCATCAGCTTGCGCTGAATGGCCGGTCGCCGGTCGTATTCGCGATAGTCCGGTCCCGCGTTTTCCGAGTCCTCGGCGACCAGCCGGACGGTCGGCTCGTCCCGCTTGGGTCGCACCAACACGCGGCGCGCACCGAGCCCGGTTGCCACCACGGTCACGCGCAGCTCCTCGTCGAGCTCCGGGTCGATGACCGTGCCCACCACAACGGTTGCATCGTCGTCCGCGAAGTCGCGTACGGTGTTGCCGACCTCGTCGAATTCGCCGATCGCCAGGCTCAGGCCCGCGGTGATGTTGACCAGGATGCCCTTCGCACCGGCCAGATCGATGTCCTCCAGAAGCGGGCTGTTGATCGCCGCCTCGGCGGCCTCGCGGGCCCGGTTCGGACCACGTGCCGATCCGGTACCCATCATGGACACGCCCATCTCCGACATCACGGTTTTGACGTCCGCGAAGTCGACGTTGATCAGGCCGGGCCGGGTGATCAGCTCGGCGATACCCTGGGTCGCGTTGAGCAGCACGTCGTTGGCGGCCTTGAACGCATCGAGCAACGACATCTCCTTGCCGAGGACCGCGAGCAGCTTCTCGTTCGGGATGGTGATCAGCGAGTCGACATTCTTCGCCAGCTCGGCAATGCCGTCCTCGGCGACCCGCTTGCGCTTTGTGCCCTCGAACGGGAAGGGTTTGGTGACGACGGCGACCGTCAAAATACCGAGCTCCTTGGCGATCTCGGCGACCACGGGAGCGGCGCCGGTTCCGGTGCCCCCGCCCATCCCCGCGGTGATGAAGACCATGTCGGCGCCCTCGAGCGCGTCCTGAATGCGCTCGCGGTCCTCCATCGCGGCCCGCTTGCCGACGTCGGGATCTGCCCCCGCGCCGAGGCCCTTGGTGATACCCGAGCCCAGTTGAAGGATGGTCTTAACGTTGGAATTTTTCAGTGCCTGGGCGTCGGTATTGGCACAGATGAAGTCCACGCCCTCGATGTTGGCCTGGACCATGTGGTTGACCGCATTGCCGCCGCCGCCGCCGACGCCCACGACCTTGATCACGGCGTTTTGAGTGCTGGTATCCATCATTTCAAACATTGCTCAATCTCCCGAAGCGTTATCCGCTGTGTTTTGCCTGCAAACTCGTCGAACCCGCCCGACCAGCGGGGCCAACCCCCCGACATGGATCCGGCACCCCCCGGCGCCGACTCCCCCGAAACCGCAGGTCGCGGCCTCGAATCCTGTTCCGGGCTCCCGGCGGCGAGCGCCGCCGGCAGATACCCGTCACCGCCGCGAAGCACGCCCCGCGGCTCGCAAGAATTAAAAATTTCCCTGAAACCAACTCCGCATGCGCGCCCAAACACCCTTGAGCCCGCGCCCGTCGGCAAGCTCGGGACGGCGCGCGAAACGGTTCTGACGCGCGTACATCAGCAGTCCGACGCCGGTGGAGTAGGTCGGATTGCCGATCACTTCGTCGGATCCCAGCACGTACTGGGGCACGCCCAGACGCACCGGCATATGGAAAACCTCCTCGGCCAGCTCGATCAGTCCCTGCATCTTCGAGCTGCCCCCGGTCAGCACCACCCCTCCCGCGACCAAATCCTCGAATCCGCTGCGCCGGAGCTCCTTCTGCAGCAGCATCAGCAGCTCCTCGTAGCGCGGCTCCACCACCTCGGCCAGGGTCTGGCGCGACAGGCGGCGCGGCGGGCGGTCGCCGATACTCGGGACCTCGATGGTCTCGCCGCTGGTGGCCAGCTGCGTCAGGGCGCAGGCGTGCTGGATCTTGATCTGCTCGGCATGCTGGGTGGGCGTGCGCAGGGCCACCGCGATGTCGTTGGTAACCTGATCACCCGCGATCGGGATGACAGCCGTGTGGCGAATCGCCCCGTCGGTGAACACCGCAAGGTCCGTTGTACCGCCGCCGATATCCACCAGGCACACGCCCAGCTCCTTCTCGTCCTCGCCGAGCACCGAGTAGCTCGCGCTCAGCTGCTCGAGCACCAGATCGTCCACCTCAAGCCCGCAGCGGCGGATGCACTTGACGATGTTCTGCGCCGCACTCACCGCGCCGATCACCATGTGGACGCGCGCCTCGAGCCGGACCCCGCACATTCCGATCGGCTCGCGAATGCCCTCCTGGTCATCGATGATGAATTCCTGGGGCAGAATGTGGAGGATCTTCTGATCCGCGGGTATGGCCACGGCCCGCGCCGCGTCGATGACCCGGTCCACATCGGCCTGGGTCACCTCGCTCTCCTTGATCGCGGTGATGCCGTGTGAATTCAGGCTGCGGATATGACTGCCGGCGATCCCGGCGTGCACCGAGTGGATCTCGCAGCCGGCCATCAGCTCGGCCTCTTCGACCGCGCGCTGGATGGACTGGACCGTGGACTCGATGTCCACGACCACACCCTTTTTCAGGCCCCGCGACGGATGGGTGCCGATGCCGATAATCTCGATCTGGTCGTCGTCCTTGAGCTCGCCGACCAGGGCGGCAATCTTCGATGTGCCGATATCCAAGCCAACCAGCAGATTCTTGTCGTTGCGTCGCGACATCGCGTTTTATCCCCGTTTTTCCGATCGCCGTTCGCGATCCGTGTCTGCGCGCGCCTGGGCTTCGGCGCTTGGTGCCCACTTGACGACGAACCCGTTGCTGTAGCGCAGGTCCACCACCTCTGCCTGACCGGCAGCGTCCAATTGCGAGGCGCTGCCGATGAACCGCGCGAGCCGCTGCTCGACATGGTCCGTCCCCAGCTCCAGGCGCGTGCCGGATACGAGATCCACGCGCCAGGCGCCGCGCGCGTCCACCGATAGACTTTGAATCAGATGGCCGACCAGCATCAGCTCGTCCCGCCACTGCTGATATTTCCCAACCACGACCGGCGCCCGTTTGTCATCGCCTTCCAGCATCGGAAGTCCCGCCGGCACGGTCCCGGTTCCGGGGTTGAACACCACGCCCCGGGCCGTCACCAGACCCTCGGCGTTCCAGCGGGCGATCGGGTGGTGCTCCTCGACACGGACTTGTAAGCGATCCGGCCACACCCGGCGCAGACTGGCGCTTCCGACCCAGGGCAGCTCCTCCGCCGCCGCCTTGAGTGCCTGCAGGTCGGCGGTGAGAATCCCGCCGCGCAAGCGCTCGCCGATGATCTGCCTGAGCCGATCCGAGGAGTGACTGTGCACCTCGCCCTCGACCTCGATCATCCGCACCGGCAGGAGCCGCGGCTCCCAATACCCGAACAGCCAGGCGACGCCGACGATCGACCCGAGCAACGACAGGCCGCCGAGGGCGAGCAGGCGCTTGAAGCGCGGCTTGCGCTCGGGCTCCTCGACCGGCGCGGGGGTCTGCTTCTCAGCCACGCTCGAAGCTCGTCTCGAGAATCCGCCACACCAGCTCGTCGAAATCGATACCCGCGGTGCGCGCGGCCATCGGGACCAGGCTGTGGTCCGTCATCCCGGGCACGGTGTTGATTTCCAGCAGGTAGGGCTGCCCGGCGCCGTCGGTCATGATGTCGACGCGGCCCCAACCACTGGCCCCCGCCGCATCGAATGCGTCCAGCGCGAGCTGCCGCATCCGTGCCTCTTCCGCGTCCGGCAGGCCGCAGGGGCAGTGATAGCGGGTGTCGTTGGCATGGTACTTGGCGTCGTAGTCGTAGAAAGCGTGAGGTGTCTCCAGGCGGATCAGGGGTAGCGCCTCCCGGCCAAGCACCGCGCAGGTGTACTCGGCGCCGTGGATCCAGCGCTCGGCAAGCACCAACGGGTCGAGCTCTGCGGCGAGTCGCCAGGCCTGCTCCAGCCCGTCGGCCGACTCGACCCGACTCATGCCGATGCTCGAACCCTCGTGGGCGGGCTTGAACATCAGCGGAAAGCCCAGCGCCGCGGCGGCAGCCAGGTCCGATTCCGAGCTCACCAGCACCGATTCGGCGGTCGGAAGGCCGCGCCCGGTCCAGGCCAGCTTGCAGCGGTACTTGTCCATCCCGAGCGCGGAGCCGAGCACCCCGGAGCCGGTGTAGGGCAGGCCGATGGTTTCGAGCGCGCCTTGGATCACGCCGTCCTCGCCGCCGCGCCCGTGCAGGATCACGAAGGCGCGCTGATAGCGTCCGTCCCTCAGCACCTCCAGAATTCCCGCATCCGGGTCGATCGGATGGGCGTCGACGCCCTTTCGCAGCAGCGCGGCGAGCACCGCGCTACCGCTCTTGAGCGAGACCTCGCGTTCCGCCGCCTGCCCGCCCAGCAGCACGGCGACCTTTCCAAATCGGGCCGCATCTTTCGTCATTGGCTGTCTCCGCCGATAGGTCGAGCCTCGGGGACCAGGCGCACGCCGGTGTGGCGCTCGATTGTTTGCTGTACGTGCTCGATCAAAGCGGCGATCACCCCGGCGCTCGCGTCGCCCCTGTTGATGCTGAAATTTGCATACTTGTCCGAGACCTCGGCACCGCCAATGCGATGTCCGAGGCGAACGAGTGCCTCGCGCCGCTCCCCCCGCAGGTGCTCCATGTCAGCGTTTGCGCCTCGGTGCCTTGCGCTTTTCGCTCGCCGCGGGCGCGTCGCCGGAGCCGCTCGGTGGCGGCGCCAAACGCACCAGGACCCGCCGCAAGGGCTCCCCGCAGCCCATTTGCAATCGGCTCGTCAAGCTACTCTGTCCCATCGATTCCCCCCGGGCGGTTGCCCGTCAAAGCCCTTGCTCAAGCAAGGCCGGCAAGCGTGCCGCCAACGCGCCAATGTCGCCGGCGCCGAGCACCATCACCAAGTCGCCGTCCTCCAGCAGGTTCTCCAGCAGCTTCGGCACCTCTTCGACCGTCTGGGCGAACACCGGATCGATGTCCCCCCGGGCGCGGATGGCGCGGCTCAACGCCCGGCCGTCTGCGCCGGCGATTGGAGCCTCGCCGGCCGAGTAGACCTCGCACAGCAGCAGTCGATCGGGCAGCGACAGCACCTGCACGAAGTCCTCGAACTGCTCCTGCGTGCGACTGAACCGGTGCGGCTGAAATACCAGCACCATGCGCCGTCCCGGCCAGGCGGCGCGTGCCGCGTCGAGGGTCGCGCCGACCTCTCGCGGGTGATGTCCGTAGTCATCCACCACCACCAGATCACGTCCCGTCGCGTCCCGAACCTCGCTAACCACGAAGCGCCGGCCGACGCCGCCGAAATTGGCCAGCGCCTGTTGGATGGCCTCCTCGTCGACCCCCAGCTCCAGCCCAACGGCGATCGCGGCGAGCGCATTCAGCACGTTGTGCCGGCCCGGCAGGTTCAGCGTCACCGGAATTGGACGCTGGAGATCGGCGGCCTGGACCTTGAAGTGCATCCGCAGCCCTTCCTGGTGAACATCCACGGCTCGTACATCCGCGCCCTCGCGCGTGCCGTAGGTGCGCACCGGACGCGAGACCATGGGCACCAGCGAGCGAACCTCGTCGTCGTCGATGCACAACACCGCAAGCCCGTAGAACGGCAGGTGATGGAGGAACTCCATGAAGGTGCCGCGCAGGCGATTGAAGTCGTTGCCGTAGGTGCGCATGTGATCGGCGTCGATATTGGTAACGATCGACACCATCGGCTGCAGATACAGGAAGGAGGCATCGCTCTCGTCGGCCTCGGCAACCAAATACTTGGTGGTGCCCAGCTTGGCGTTTGCGCCGGCGCTGTTGAGCCGCCCGCCAATGACGAAGGTCGGGTCGAGGCCGCCCTCGGTGAGCAGACTGGCGAGCAGGCTGGTGGTAGTGGTCTTGCCGTGCGTCCCCGCCACCGCGACCCCGTAGTAGAAGCGCATCAGCTCCGCCAGCATCTCCGCCCGCCGAACCACCGGAATTCGATCCGCGCGGGCCCGTTGGATCTCGGGATTGGCCTCGTCGATGGCGGTCGACACCACCACCGCATCCGCCCCCGCGACCTGCTCCGAGGCGTGGCCGATGAAGATCTCGACGCCGCGCTCGCGCAGTCGGCGCGTGGTCTCGCTCTCGCGCTGATCGGAGCCTGCAACGTCGTAACCGAGATTCGCCATCAACTCGGCGATCCCGCTCATGCCTGCACCGCCGATTCCGATGAAGTGGAGCCGGCGTACCCGCCCCATATTCGCCGCCGTGTGGGTGACGTGCGCATTCATGCCTTGGCTACCTCCAGGCAGGCGGCGGCGATCCGCGCCGCGGCGTCCGGAC
>JBGSTR010000093.1:0-19263 GCA_041736365.1 Chromatiaceae bacterium
AGGTGGCCGACTTCGTCCCGCCCGGTCGACGCGTGCCGCGAACGCCGCAGGCGCGGCTCGGCCTCTATGCCCCGCATATCGACGCAGAGCGCTGTAGCGGCTGTGACGCTTGTGCGCGCCTGTGTCCCCACCAGGTCATCGGGATCGAGACGGAAGCCTATCGGCTCGATCCGGACGGCTGCACCGGCTGCGGGATTTGCGTTGACGTATGCGCCGATTCGGCGATGACGGTGCGAACGCTCGATCGTGCGCCGCAGACGCGGTTGCCCCTTTACCCGCGCCGCTGTAGCGCCTGCGGAGTCCCGTTTCATAGCCCGCGGGAGGCGAGTACCGCGGGCGGTTGCTGCCCTACCTGCATCGCTTCGCCGCATTACCGAACCCTCTTCCAGGTCCAGTCCTGAGACTCCGCAGCGCGCCGCGGCATCGCGGGCGAGCAGCCTTCGCGGCATCCGCTTTGTCCATTTCCGGTCGCTTAAGGCGATCGAACATGCCCGACTATCCCCGGCCCGGACGGGAAACTCACCAATTCTACGTTCCCCAAGCACCCGAAAACGCGGCCACGGGCCATCGCCGAATATCGCCATTCGCCCAAAAAAAACACGAAACGTAGTCGCTAAAGGGTTGGCCTTGTCCGCCCCAGCAGGTACACTCCGCGAACTTGGCCCGATGTGGTCTGACCCGAATCTGCGAAGCAACTCGCGGACACGATCTTAACCATCGATAGGACCATCGTAATGTTCTATTCCAAACTCAGCCGCCTGTCCCTTTTGTTGCTCGCTTTTGTGCTCGTAGGCTGGTCCCCGCCCAACTGGGCACTAGACGGCACCGCCTCCTACTATGCAGAGCAGTTCCACGGAAGGCGCACGGCCAGCGGTACGCGCTTCGACATGAACGCCATGACCGCGGCCCACAAGACCTGGAGCTTCGGCACCCTCGTAAAGGTCACCAACAAGGCAAACGGCCGCTCGGTCGTTGTCACCATCACCGACCGCGGCCCCTACATCGCGGGCCGCGTGATCGACGTCTCCAAAGGCGCCGCCCGAGAGCTCGGCATGATGGGCTCCGGCGTCGCCAGGGTGAGGCTAGAAGTCGTCGGCAAGGGATCCGGCAACGGGCTACGCGAGGCGCGACAAACCCATGACGTCCCGGTCATGGCGGCCTTGGACCCGGATAACCGTTTGGTGATGGACCTGTTCTGATTCGGCGCGCTGGTCGCTCGGTCCCGGCAATGGCCGGGGCGGGCGGAAGCCCCGTGAATCGGTAGCGAGCGCATGTGGAGCGGCGCGTAGGCGAGGGCAATGCTTAAATCAGTGCCCTCGCAGGATCAAACTGCTGAACGCGGCGGGGTCGATACCGCGCGCGAGATCGGCCAAGGGCGTCCGGGTCGACGTGGTCGACGCGGCTAGTGAGGGATCCAGTGCATGCTCGGTGTCACACGCCTGAAGCGCCAGGTGTTCGACGCCCATGAGATGCAACGCCAACCCGATTGACGCAAGGTCTCGCGCGCGCCAGTCGGGCAGCACGGTGATCCGTACCTCGTGGGGCACTCCCGCTGCCTGGATGAGCCGCAGGCTTTCCCAGGCCCGATCCCCGCTTCCGGCGACGCCGGTGATCGCCGGGTAGTCCTCCGGCAACGCCTTGATATCCATACCCACCCAGTCGATCAATGGCAGGATGCGTTGCAGCCGCTTCGGATAGGCGCCGCCGGTATGCAAGCCGATACGCAAGCCGAGTCGCCGCGCTTGCGCGATCGCCTCGGGTAGAGCGGTCTGTAGGGTCGGCTCTCCACCGCTGAACACCACGGCATCCAACAGCCCGCGCCGGGTGCGCAGAAATTCCAGCACGTCTTGCCACGCGATGGGCTCGGCGCCCCGGGGCTCCAGAAGGCCGCCGTTGTGGCAGTAGCGGCAGCGCCACGGACAGCCCTGGCAGAAGACCACCGCCGCCAGCTCCCCGGGGTAGTCGACGGTGGTCAACGGGGTCAGACCGCCGACACACAACTGCCGCTCGTGCTTTCCATGGGGTCGGACCACACCTGGCTTGCGGCCGGCGTCGCGGATGGACATCAAGCGAGCCGTTGGGAGATCAGGCGGCGGCGCGCCGTCTCGTAACGGCCGTGGAGCCGGTGGGCTGCTCGCTGAAGCAACGCCGCTCCGCATGTTCCGATCGCTTCCCCGGATTGAAGGCCGAAACCGGGCGATGGTAGCCCATCACTCGGGTCCATACCTCGCAACGGGTGCGTTCTTCGGGTGCCAGCTCGTTGTCTGCATCTTGGCTCATGGCGTGTTGTCTCCGGGATTGTGGATGTGATTGCTGGGTAAGGTTCAGTGGCCCGCGGGTCTTAGGCCTCTGCGGACTCGCGGTCGGACGCCCGATCCGAGCGCTTGCGTGCGATGACCTCTTGGTCGCAGATCGGGCAGAACTCGTGCTCTCCGGCGATGTAGCCGTGCTTTGGACAGATCGAAAACACCGGCGTGACGGTGATGTAGGGCACGCGAAAACGCTCCAGCGAGCGGCGTACCAACCGTTTGCACGCCTCGGTCGAGCTGATCTGCTCACTCATGTAGAGATGCAGCACGGTGCCGCCGGTGTACTTCGCCTGTAGCTCTTCCTGCATTGCCAGGGCCTCGAACGGGTCGTCCGTATAGCCCACCGGGAGCTGGGAGCTGTTGGTGTAGTAGGGCGCATCGGCGGGACCGGCCTGGAGAATGCCGGGGAAGCGCTTGCGGTCCTCGCGGGCGAATCGGTAGGTGGTGCCCTCGGCGGGGGTGGCCTCCAGGTTGTACATGTGCCCGGTGT
Source organism: Chromatiaceae bacterium (assembly GCA_041736365.1). Classification (GTDB taxonomy): domain Bacteria; phylum Pseudomonadota; class Gammaproteobacteria; order Chromatiales; family Chromatiaceae; genus JBGSTR01. The sequence continues at coordinate 2,800 of JBGSTR010000093.1, forward strand.
GCTCCTGAAACTCCACCATCCGCGCACGCACATGATCGAGGGTACGGCAGGCAAGCGCATGGCCGTCCGGCGTGGTGATGTCGTCGGCGTCGGCGGTGAAATTGCGGATCATCTCGTTGATGCCGTTCACGCCGATGGTGGAGAAGTGGTTGCGCAGCGTTCCCAGGTAACGCTTGGTATAGGGAAAGAGCCCGGCGTCGAGATGACGCTGAATGACCTTGCGCTTGATCTCCAGGCTGTTGCGGGACAGCTCGAGCAGGGTATCGAGACGCGCAAGCAGCGCCCGCTCGTCGCCCCTGTGGGTAAAGCCCAGGCGCGCGCAGTTGACCGTAACGACGCCCAGCGATCCGGTCTGCTCCGCGGAGCCGAAGAGGCCGTTGCCGCGCTTGAGCAGCTCCCGAAGGTCGAGCTGCAGGCGGCAGCACATGGAACGGACCATGTTCGGGGTTAGCTCGGAGTTGATGAAATTCTGGAAGTAGGGCAGCCCGTACTTCGCGGTCATCGCGAACAGCCGCTCCGCGTTCTCGCTGTCCCAGGGGAAATCCGGCGTGATGTTGTAGGTGGGGATCGGGAAGGTGAAGATGCGGCCCTTGGCGTCGCCTTGGATCATCACCTCGATGTAGGCCTGATTGATCAGGTCCATCTCGACCTGCAGCTCGCCGTAGGTAAAGGGCTGCTCCTCGCCGCCGATCACGGGCACCTGCTCGCGCAGATCCTCGGGGCAGACCCAATCGAAGGTCAGGTTGGTGAACGGGGTCTGGGTGCCCCAGCGCGACGGCACGTTGAGGTTGTAGATCAGCTCCTGGATGTACTGGCGGACCTGGGTATAGCCGAGACCGTCCTTGCGTACGAACGGCGCCATGTAGGTGTCGAAGCTGGAGAACGCCTGGGCGCCCGCCCACTCGTTCTGCAGGGTGCCGAGGAAGTTCACGATCTGACCGATTGCACTCGACATGTGCCGCGGCGGCCCGGCCTCGACGCGCCCCGGAACGCCGTTGAGTCCCTCGGCCAGCAGGGTACGCAACGACCAGCCGGCGCAGTAGCCGGAGAGCATATCGAGGTCGTGGATGTGGAGGTCGCCGTCGCGATGGGCCTGACCGACCTCGGGCGGATAGACATGACTCAGCCAGTAGTTGGCGAGCATCTTGCCGGAGGTATTCAGGATCAGGCCGCCCAGCGAATAGCCCTGATTGGCATTCGCGGCGACCCGCCAATCGGAGCGGTCCAGGTACTCGTTGATGGAGCCGCCTACATCGACCAGCGTGCGCCGATCCACCCGGAGCTTCTTGTGCTGCTCCCGATAGACGATATAGGCGCGCGCGGTCTCGAAGTGATTGGCGGCGATCAGTGTCTGCTCAACCACGTCCTGGATGCCCTCGATGTCGGGCTTGCGTCCGACCCCGAAGCGATGAGCCAGGACCTTTACCACCTGGGCGGTGAGCAGCTCCGCCTCAAGCTCGGCGAATTCGCCGCTGGCCTGGCCGGCGCGGGCGATGGCGGAGTTGATCTTGGCGGCGTCGAAGACCTTTTCGCGCCCGTCTCGGGCGACGACTCGGGTGGGCAGGGTTGCGACGCCGGAAAACGTGGAAGCCGTGTCCATGGTGGTTCGCTTATTCAAGGAGGCACTATATATTGTGGTAGCGATTATAATGAGTACCAGATGTTGGGCCTCAACTCATTTTCACAGTGGTTGATCCAGGTCAACAAAACGACCCGCCGGGAGCGCCGCCCACCGGTCGCGCCGGACGCGGCTTCAACCCCGGGGCGCGGCCGGTGAGCGCCGAGCTTGACACTAAGCATTTGAATCTGGACGATGCTCGACTGCTTCACTACCCTCTGTCTCCATGCTCAAGAAGCTCTACATTCAGACCTACGGCTGCCAGATGAACGAGTACGACTCCGCGCGCATCGCGGACGTGCTCGGCGAATCACACGGACTGACGCTGACCGAGCGACCCGAGGACGCGGATGTCCTGCTGCTCAATACCTGCTCGATCCGCGAGAAGGCTCAGGAGAAGGTCTTCTCTCAGCTCGGGCGCTGGCGACCCTGGAAACAGCGACGGCCGGAGATCGTCATCGGCGTTGGCGGGTGCGTGGCCAGCCTGGAAGGGGAGGCGATCCGCACTCGCGCACCCTACGTCGATCTGGTGTTCGGTCCGCAGACCTTGCATCGTCTGCCGCAGATGCTCGCGGAGCTTGAGGCCCAACAGCGCCCGCAGGTGGACGTGTCCTTCCCCGAGATCGAGAAATTCGACTGCCTGCCGGCGCCGCGCGCCGAGGGTCCGAGCGCGTTCGTCTCGGTAATGGAGGGCTGCTCCAAGTACTGCACCTACTGCGTCGTGCCCTACACCCGCGGTGAGGAGATCAGTCGTCCCTTCGACGACGTGATCGCCGAGGTCGCGGGTCTGGCCGAGCAGGGCGTGCGCGAGGTCAACCTGCTGGGCCAGAACGTCAATGCCTATCGCGGTCCGATGCACGATGGAGGAGTCGCCGATCTGGCGCTGTTGATCCGCTACGTGGCGGCGATCGACGGAATCGATCGAATCCGCTACACGACCAGCCATCCGCTCGAGTTTTCCGAACGCCTGACCGAGGTCTACGCCGAGGTGCCGGAGCTGGTGAGCTTCGTGCATCTACCGGTGCAATCCGGGTCGGACCGCATCCTCGCGGCGATGAAGCGCGGACACACGGCACTCGAGTACAAGTCGAAGATCCGCCGAATGCGGCAGGTGCGCCCGGATATCAGCATTTCCTCGGACTTTATCGTCGGGTTTCCCGGCGAGACGGAGACCGATTTCGCCGCGACCTTGGCCCTGGTGGAGGACGTGGGTTTCGACCAGAGCTTCAGCTTCATCTATAGTCGCCGACCCGGCACCCCGGCCGCGGACTATCCCGACGACGTGCCGCTCGCGGTCAAGAAGGAACGTCTCGAACGGCTGCAGCAGCGCATCAACACCAATGCCCAGCGCTTCAGCCGCGCGATGGTGGACACCCGGCAGAGGGTGTTGGTGCACGGCCGCTCGCGGAAGGACTCGCAACAGCTCGCCGCCCGCACCGAAAACAATCGCGTGGTCAATTTCGACGGCGCCGCGTCGTTGATCGGACAATTCGTCGACCTGTGGATCACCCGCGCACTCCCGAACTCGTTGCGCGGGCGGATCGCCGAGCCCAACGCTGTGCGCACCGCCTGACGCCGGACCGTTTGACCGCTCACCTACAAACACTCGATCTGGAGCTGGAGCCCGAGGACAACTCGCGCCTGGTCAACCTGTGCGGCCAGTTCGACGCGCATCTGCGCCAGATCGAGCGCCGCCTCGGGATCGAGATCAACAATCGCGGGCGCTCGTTTCGGCTGATCGGCGACGGCGACTCGGTGCGCCTGGGCGAGCAGTTGCTGCGGGATCTTTATGCGGACACCGCGGAAGATGTACTGACGCCCGAGAAGATTCATCTCAGCTTGCAAGAGGCCGGCGTCGATGCACGTCTGGCGACTGCCGAGAACCGTACGCCGGAGTCCCTGATCCGCATTCGCCGCGGCGTGATCAAGGCCCGCGGCCCGAATCAACAGGCCTATGTGCACGCGATTCTGCGCAACGATATCAACTTCGGCGTGGGACCGGCCGGTACCGGAAAGACCTATCTTGCGGTCGCCTGCGCGGTGGAGGCACTGGAGTCCGAGCGCGTAAGGCGCATGGTGCTGGTGCGACCGGCGGTCGAGGCGGGTGAGCGTCTGGGCTTTCTGCCCGGCGACCTGGCGCAGAAGATCGACCCGTATCTGCGTCCACTCTACGACGCGCTGTTCGAGATGCTGGGGTTCGAGAAGGTCAACAAGCTCATCGAGCGCAATGTGATCGAGGTGGCGCCACTCGCCTATATGCGCGGGCGGACGCTGAACGACGCCTTCATCATCCTCGACGAGGCCCAGAACACTACCCCCGAGCAGATGAAGATGTTTCTCACGCGCATCGGATTCGGTTCCACGGCGGTCATCACCGGCGATGTGACCCAGGTCGATCTGCCCCGCGGCCAGCCGTCGGGGCTGCGCCAGGCGATCGAGATCCTAAAGGATGTCGAGGGGATTACCTTCAGCTTCTTCAATGCCCGCGACGTGGTTCGGCACGCGCTGGTGCAACGTATCGTCAACGCCTACGATGCCTTCGAGAAACCCGACCCTCTGCAGGGCCGTCTCGCTTGAGTCTGCCGATGGCCGTAGCGCTGGACCTGGATCTGCAGATTGCGAGCGAAGACCCGGATGTTCCCGACCAGGCGCGGTTCACGCGATGGGCGGCGGCGGCGCTGGAGGGGCGCCGCGAGCGGGCGGAGCTGACCATTCGCGTGGTGGGTACCGGCGAGGGCGCGGAGCTGAATCTGCGCTTCCGCGGTATCGACCGGCCGACCAATGTCCTGTCCTTTCCGTTCGACCCGCCGAGCGGACTTCCGGACGGTGAAGGGCTGGACGCGTTCATCGGAGACCTCGTGATCTGCGCCGAGGTGGTGGAGCGCGAGGCACGGGAGCAGTGCAAGGATCCGGATGCGCATTGGGCGCACATGGTAGTTCACGGGGTATTGCACCTCTTGGGCTACGACCACATCGAGGAGCCGTGGGCGACTGAAATGGAGGCGGCTGAAACGTCGATCCTTGGGGGGCTCGGATTCCCTCCGCCGTACGAGGAAACCGAAATCTGATGGCTAGCGATCCCTCCAGCGATTCATTCTTGCGCGGTTGGCTCGATCGCCTCGGCAATCTATTTGCGAACGAGCCACGGGACAAAGAGCAGCTCATCGAGCTGCTCAAAGACGCCCGGGCGCGCGCCCTGATGGACACCGATGCACTGGCGATGATGGAAGGGGTGCTGGCGGTGGCGGACCTACGGGTGCGGGACATCATGATCCCGCGCGCCGAGGCGATCTCCATGCGCCGCGACGACTCGCTGGAGCGCATCCTGGAGATCGCTATCCAGTCGGCCCACTCGCGTTTTCCCGTCACCGGAGAGGACAAGGGCGAGGTGGTAGGCATCCTGCTCGCCAAGGATCTGCTCGCCTTCTGCTTCGATGCGCGCCGGAGCGTATTCAATATTCGCGACCTGTTGCGGCCGCCGGTGTTCGTTCCCGGTAGCAAGCGGCTGAACGTGCTGTTGAAGGAATTCCGCGCCAGCCGCAATCACATGGCGATAGTGGTCGATGAATACGGCAGCGCCGCGGGTCTGGTGACGATCGAGGACGTCCTGGAGCAGATCGTCGGCGAGATCGAGGACGAGCACGACTTCGAGGAGGAGGCGGAGATACTGCGTCGCGGCGAGCACGAGTTCAGCGCCAAGGCGCGGACCCCGATTGAGGACTTCAACGCATATTTTGGTACCGCCTACCCGGAAGACGAGTTCGACACCATTGGCGGACTGGTGGTCAACGCGATCGGCCACCTGCCCAAGCGCGGCGAGACGGTAACCCTGGGCGACCTGCGCTTCACGGTCTTGCGCGCGGACAGCCGGCGGGTGCATCTGGTCAGGGTCGAGCGACTCGATGCGGACGGGGTCGCCGGGGCCGCTGAGACGCCGAAGCAGTAAGGGCCGAAGCGGAATGCCGATGGCACCGGGGTGCCATCGGCTGGCCTACTCAACGCAGATTCATCTTATAGGACGGAATCACCGCATTCAGTGCCTTGGAGAAGTTGGCGAACTCCATGGTTACGCTCGCCAGCTCAACCCCGCTGAAATCGGCGCCGGCAACCTCGGCTCGGTGAAGAATAGCCCCGCCCAATACCGCGTCGGTCAGGTCCACACCGGCGAGATTCGCGTTCCTGAAGTTGGTCTCCTGGGCCGAGATCCCCCGCATCTTCGCACCTCGCAGGTCCGCGCCCTCCAGATTGGCGAGGTTGATGACTGAAAATCCGCTGGGGAAGACACTGGTCAGGTCCGCGTCGCACAGGCTCGCGCGCACGAGATTTGCGTCGTTGAGATGCGAGTCGCGCAGGTCTGCACCGCGGAGATCGACCTCGCGCAGATTGGCCTTGATGAACAAGGCCTTGGTTGCAACGACCCCACTCATGATGCTGCCGAAAAAGTCCGTTCCCCGCATGTCCGCGTGAGAGAGAACGGCGCCCCGCAGATTGGCGTAGCGGATCTCGGCGCGGCGCAAATCCGCCCCGGTAAGGTTGGCCCGCGACAGGTTCGCGCGGCTCAGCATGGTCTCGCGCGAGGCGCGCTCGGTGCCGAGCCGAGCTCGGCTGAGGTCCGCGTCGCTGAGATCCGCGCCGCCGAGGTGCGCCCCCACCAGAATCGCCTCGGTGAGGCGAGCCCCGTTCAATGCGGCACCCACGAGATCGCTCGCCTCCAGATTGGCGCGCGACAGGTCCATCCCGCGCAGGTCCGCCCCGTTCAGGCACATGTCGCGCAAATCCGCCCCGACAAGTGAGTCGGCGTCGATGCTCTCCAGGACCTCGCCGGTATCCAGGCGCTTGATCTCGATCATGGCTGACGATCTCCCGTGGCTGCCAATACCCCTAAGAATACGCCGATCAAATGCCTTCCCGGCATTTGATCCGCTCGCGGTCCGAGAGAGGGGCGCCTGTCGGACCGCTCGGTTCTCCAGCGCAAAAGGCACTCGAAAATGCCGGGCCATCCCTCGCCCGCGCCGGACACACTTTTCCCTAAATCTAACAGAGATAAGAGCGGGCGCCAGGGTAAGAGCCCATTGTCGCGTCGACAGCCCGAAGCCCGGTCGATACCATCGACGCCGAGGGTCGGACAACGTCTCGCCGCGACCCGAAGCCCAAAAGACCACCACCACCAGGAGCAGCGATGAAGATCGAGACCATGGCGATTCACGCCGGGTTTGAGCCGGACCCGACGACCAAGGCGGTTGCGACGCCCATCTATCAGACCACCAGCTACGCCTTCGACGATACCCAGCACGGCGCCGATCTATTTGATCTCAAGGTGGCCGGGAACATCTACACGCGCATTATGAATCCGACGAGCGACGTGCTGGAGAAGCGCGTCGCCGCAATGGAGGGCGGGGTAGGCGGGCTTGCGGTGGCGTCGGGAATGGCGGCCGTGACCTACTCGATCTTCACGCTCGCCCAAGCCGGCGACAACCTGATCGCCGCCGCGACGCTCTACGGCGGCACCTACAATCTGTTCGCACATACGCTACCGCGACTCGGGATCACCGTGCGGTTCGCGAGACCGAACGATATCGAGGGCATGGCGGCCCTCATCGACGATCGAACGAAGGCCATTTTTTGCGAGTCGATCGGCAACCCGGCGGGTAATGTCGCCGACCTGGCCGCGATCTCGGACATGGCACACGCGCACGGCGTGCCGGTGATCGTCGACAACACCGTCCCGACGCCCTATCTGTGCCGTCCTTTCGAGCACGGCTGCGACATCGTCGTCCACGCCCTAACCAAGTACATGGGCGGCCACGGGACGACGATCGGCGGGGCCCTGGTGGATTCCGGCAAGTTCCCGTGGGGCCAGTACCCCGAGCGCTTCCCGATGCTCAACGAGCCGGATGTCTCCTATCACGGTGTCGTCTATACCGATGCCCTGGGACCGGCCGCCTATATCGGTCGCGCGCGCGTGGTGCCGTTGCGCAACATGGGCAGCGCCATCTCGCCGTTCAACAGCTTCCTGATCCTGCAGGGCATCGAGACCCTGCCGGTGCGCATGGACCGTCACTGCGAGAATGCGCTGGTGGTCGCCAACTACCTAAAGGATCACCCGAAGGTCGAATGGGTGCGTTATGCGGGTCTGGCGGACAGCCCGGACTACGGACTGGTGCAAAAGTACATGGACGGCGCCAAGGCGAGCTCCATCCTGTCGTTTGGGATCCGTGGCGGACTGGAGGCGGGCGCACGCTTCATCGACGCGCTGAAGCTTGCGGTGCGTCTGGTGAATATCGGCGATGCCAAGACTCTGGCTTGCCATCCCGCGACCACAACACACCGTCAGCTCTCGCCGGAAGAGATGGCGAAGGCCGGTGTTTCGCAGGATCTGGTGCGGCTCTCGATCGGGATCGAGCACGTCGACGACATCATCGCGGATCTGGAGCAGGCGCTCGCCGTCGCGAATTGACCCTTGCGGCTCGGCGGTCGGTGGCGCCAGCCGCCGAGCACCGAGTCGCTTGGATGGCTAGTTGACCCGGTCGTCCACCCCGTGCACGCGCGCCATTACTTCGCGCTGAAACTCGTGAAACTCTTCCGGTGAAAGGAAGCCGGCGGCGGTCTTCAACGCACTCTCTGCGAGCTTCGCACAGGTCTCCGCGGCCGCGAGCTTTCCTTGTTTCGCCAGATCCAGGGCCTGATTGATGTAGCCGAAGGTGCGGCGTTTGAGCTGCTCCCCGATCCGTGGCTGCAGCACGCCGGCGCGCGGCCCCTTCGCCAGATGCAGGGCCAATTCGTTCCCCAGCTCGGCAGGCTGCCCCGTCCCTACCCAGCCGGCTCCGAACGTGCGACTGCCGGTGGCTCCGATCGCCTGGAGGCGTTGATCGGAGGCCGTGGTGGGCGAAATCGGGTCGCCGGCGGCCGGTGCGCTCGCCGCGGCATGCTCGCGTACTCGCGCGATTAAGTGCTCGGCGACATCAATGTCCGCGGCGGCTTGGGCTCGTGTCTCCGACCGATCCACCCGAAACTGGACGAGTCTGCTCGAAATCTGAAAGTAGAGCTGCAGAATTCCCTGGATCAGCGAGTCCGGTCGGTCACCATACCCGTGGAACCCTCCTCGGTTGCTGCCTTCCCGCGGTGCCGGCGCTAGCGCCTCGGCTTCCGGGAATAGCGTTTGCGGGTTGCCGACCTGTGGCGTCCAAGCGGCGCCCTCCGAAAGGTTTTCGTTGCTGATCATGTGTGGTCCCACCCATTAGGCTAAATTCTGGGGTTCGGTAACAAGCTTGGAGGGGAGGACGGATCCGCCACTTGGCCGACGCATGCTCGACGACTCGCGCGCGGCGAGTCGTCATGCGACGCCAACGGACGTTTGGCACCCGAACGAATGCAAGACATGCCGGCGCACCGCGCCGTGCAGCGGGTCTCCATCACACCATCCTCTTAAGATTTCGATCGGGGGGATACGCTTCGGCTGCTGCCGGAGTCGCCCCCCGTCGTTACTCATCTTGTAGGCCGGGCGCCGCTCGTTTGGGAGCCGGTTGGTCGCGGGTTCCCAATCACGGAGCGGGCGCGTGTGGCGCTTGTAGTCGTACGGCGCTCCTCAGCGCGTGTTATAGACGGCTTTTTCGCCGCAAACAAGCCTTGGGCGTCTATTGCGGTCGAATCGGCTCCCGGTCTCAGCTTGCTCGCAGATGCCGGAGCCGATCGCGAGTGCGCTGCATCAGGTCGTCCGCGAGATACTGAAGCTCCGGGTCCAGCACCTCGAACAGATATTCCAGGTCGTCGAGCAAGCGGTCGAGCTCGGCCGGGTCGTCAATTCCATCCAGGCGGCCGGCCGCGGCCTGCATGAAGGCGTAGGGGTCGATACCGCGCATCGTTGTCAGCTCCTCAGTCCCCAGACCGCGTACACCGGATCGGAGTGCGACAGTTGGCCTGCATACTTGTCGTCCGCGGGTCGGGGCAGGCCGCGCAGCGACGCGGTCTCGAGATCCCGGTAGCGGCCCGAGTTCAGAAAATACTCCAGCACTAGTCCCGGGCGCTCGAATTCGTGGATCCCCTCCCAGACCTGGATCGCCTTGGGCGGGAACCAGCGGTTGGAAAAGGTGGCCACGAACAGACCCCCGGGGGCGAGAACGCGCGCAACTTCCCGAAAGACGTCAAACGGGTTGGTTAGGTATTCCACCGAGACGGTGCAGATTACGGCGTCGAATGCCGCGTCATCGAAGGGAAGCGCGGGCTCCTGATTCAGATCCTGGACCAGCCGTTCGTCGAGCCGCGAATTCTCGGCAAGCTCGGCGGCGTTCATTCCCAGACCGACCACGCGTCCCGTTTCCAGCGTTTTCGGCAGGTGCGAGTGCCAGCTCGACATTAGATCGAGCACGCGGGCACCGGGCGGGATCAAGCGGCCGTAGAGCCCGCCGATCTCCGCGATCGCCGTTCGGTCGATGTGGTCGACCAGTCGCGGCTGGCGGTAGAACTCGCCGTCGGGACGCGGATCGGCGCGAAGAAACGGCTGGTCCGACCAAAAATCGGTGGGCAGCGCGTGCCAGCGAGCCTGCATGCCCGGTCCGCCGGCAGTCACCAGCTCGGCGACCTCGTTGCAGCGCCCCCCGTGCTGCGCACCCGGCAGCCAAATCGATTCGATGGTGACTTCGAGTGTCAAGGGCCGGTCGGACAACGGATGGTTGAAGTCAACCAACAGATGCTCCGCCGTGATCTCGACGATGCGGAACGGGTGGCGGTCGGCTTGGAACACGCCGTCCAGATCTCGCAGGATGCCCTTGGGATACCAGCGACCGACGCGCGGTTGGATGGCTCCGCGGCCGGTAAAGCGAGCATCGAAGCATCGCAGCGGTATCTTGATCAACCGCTCCTCGCGCCACGGGCCGATCAGCTCCCCGGCGTCGAATCGGTGGCTCGCGCGATGGCCCACGGGCTTGTCCATGACCGCGGCCTCGAGTCCCGGGGGGAAGATGTCGCGCCACAGATTCAGGTTGCTGCCGGCCAGGGTGTCGCGGTGACGGGCGATGCCGCTTTCCCACGACAGATCGAAACGCATGCGCGCGTTGGCGCGACTCGTCGTCCGCTCCGACGCCTGGCGGTTTTCGCCGGCTTCCACGGCTGGCTCAGTGCGCGGGGTCTTCATCGCGGCGCCTCCGGTCTCGATGGATTGTTGCGAAGCAGCTTGTGCTCGGGGCGGTCGAGCCCGATCGCCGCCGCCGGGGCTAGACTGGCCGCCGGTCGCCGGAGTCTAACGGCGGACGGCCTCCAACAGGCGGTGATTCCAATAGGGGGTGGTGCTGATCAGGACACGGCCGGTGCCGGAGTAGGTTCGCATCATCTGCTCGCCGGACAGCCAGTAGCCGACGACATTCCGTACCGGTCGGCGTACCCGGTAATTCAAGCCCCGGGTTCTGGCAATGACCAGCTTGCCTTCGACCGAGATCGATTCGTCCCGCAGGCTGATCTCCTCGACGGGTCCCTCGGCGTTGAGCACGGTCACGCCCTTGCCCCGAACGGTGGTCTGATAGTCGATAAAGCCCTCGCCGGCCCAAAACGAGGTGACCATCGGCTCGCGGTGAAGCCCGAGCTCTACCGTGCCGTCGGACGCCCAGTACGCGCCGTTCTCCAAGATCCATTCGTCGCCGCTGAGATCCAGCTTGTGGTAGCCGCCGAACGATGATTGCAGGGTGACCTCGCCGCTGCCCTCGTAGCTCGGGCGCACTACGGACTCGTTGGATAAGCTGCGCTTGACGATGCCGCCGAATCCGGGAACCGGGGCGTTCATCCGGATGTTGCCGCGCATATAGGAAAGTGCGCCGGCTTCCGCCCGCATAACGTCCTTTTCGAGCGTTGCATGCACGAAGCGCATACCCTCGAGCTCAACGATGTCGAATCTGGCCATGGTGTCGTTCCGATGGTTGGGCTACTTCGGCGTGATGCCCAGCTCGCGAAAGGCCCGCTCCGCCCCGGGGTGAAGCGGCGCGGTGCGTCCCGCCGTAGCCATCGCTTCGAGCGTGAGGCCCTGCAGCACGGGAAGCCGCGCCCGCAATTCGTCGAGGTGGCCGAGGACTTGGCGGGTGATCTCGTAGACGACCGATTCCTTCATCGCGGAGGTGGTCACCAGGGTCGCGACCGCACCGAACGTGGGCAGGGCTTGCGGCAGCCCGTATTGGCCCGCCGGGATTTCGCTCTTGGTGTAATAGGGATATGCAGCCAGCAACTGCTCTACCGCTTGTCCGCCGACGGCGACGAACGCTATCGCGCAGCCCGCGAGCACCTGCGACACGATCGGCGACGGGTGCCCGACCATGAGCACGCTGGCGTCGATTTCCCCGGCACACAAGGCGGCGTTGGCCCGATCCGGGGGCATCTCGGTGGCTTTTCGCATGTCCTCCACCCCCCAGCCGAGCACCGCCTGGAGCTTGTTCCAAGTGGCGCGGTTGCCGGAGCCCGGGCTACCGATGTTGATGCGCTTGCCGCGCAGATCGGCCAAGGACGCGACCCCCGAGTCGGCGCGGGCGACGATGGTCATCAGCTCCGGATAGAGCGACATGACCGCTCGCAGCTCGGTGAACGGCCCTTCGTCCCATGTCAGCTCGCCGCGATAAGCGGCGAATTGGGCGTCGGACTGGGCCAGGGCCAGATCCAGATCGCCGTCGAACAGGCGCTCGAGGTTGTAGACGGAGCCGGGCGTCTGCTCGGGCGAGCAACGGATGCCGTTCTCGCGGCGGGTCTTGTCGACCACCGCGCAGAGCGCCCGTCCAACGTCGTAGTACAGGCTCTCGCTGGTTCCCAGGGTGACGAAGGTGATCGGCGGATCGGCAGCCGTCGCGGGGATTGAAAAACACGCCAAGAGTCCGGCGAGCAAAGGCCAACGCAAGCCGGATCGCGAACTCATAAATCGTTCTCCCTTCGGCATTGGATTAGGTTTCACCCCCGAGCCAAGTTTGTCGGCGAGGCGGGTCGCGGCACCGGACGCACGCATGCGATCCACGCCATGTCAGGCGTCATCCCAGCGCATCACGTAGTCGTAAACACTTTGGTAAGCGGCCAGGGATACGCTGACATCGCCGCGTGTGGGGCGGTCCATGGCGATCACCAAAAAAATCATCACGCCAAGGAAGAAGGACACGATACCGCCAAGGAACAACTGCACCCGCATTCGCGCCTCGAGCAGCCAAAAAAGGACCACATTGACGCCCGCGCCGACGATGACCACGTACCACAGGATCCCGGGTATGGCGACCCAATTGCCCATGACCCGTCCTTGGCGCGCCTGTCTCAGCTCATTCAGGCCCGTTAGCGCCTGACCGTGAAGAATTTCCTGGGTCTTGGTCTCGGGTTCGAAAGCGGTCAGACGCTGTTCGATGACGGCGAGACGTTTGTCGCCGCCGGGATTGATTCGACCGGCCTTCTGCGCCGGCCAGTCCTTGTGTATCACGTACAGCGTGTAGTCTCGCAGGAGCGCCTGAACCTCCGATCGGGTCGGGTCGGGATAGCCGTCGACCGTCCGGTACAGCGAACCGAGATTCGCGGCCTCCATGCCGACGTAGCTCTGGATCTTCTCCATATTCTGGTACGCGGCGACCGACAAAAGTCCCAGCAGTAGGCCGTAGAGCAGGCCGAAACCGGAGGAGGCGGTGGTGACGAGCTCGTTGCTGCCCGGCTGATTGCGCAACCACAGCCGCAGGACGGGGCGCACAAAGATGATGCCGAGCCAAGTGATCGAGACGAAGAGCACGGAGGTATAGATCGCGAGCGTCTTCGTGGGCAAGTCATAGAGCGAATCCCACATTGGGGCTCTCCTCGAAGTCGCTCGAAACGAGCTCGGATGATGATTGGATACCGCTTTGGATCGCCGGCCCGTTGCACTTTGCCCGGCTGACGGCGCCGGAATGTGACCTGGCGCGAAGAGTATCCGTGTATCCGCCGCGAATCAATGGCTCAAAAGGGCCCGAGCAGTGTCCCGCTGAATGGATGAGCTACGTCTTTGCGGCAGCACTTCAATCCGGCTCCGCCAACAGATCGACGATGGCGTTCTCGATCGTATCGGCTTGAGCCTCGCCTGCGTGGGTCTCGCCGACGAATCGGTCGCGGATCCGCCCCTGTTTGTCGACCAGATAGAAGGCCGGCCAGACGTGGTTGCCCAGCGCCTTCCAGTAGCGGAAGTCGTTGTCGATCATGATCGGGTGCCGGAGGTCGAATTCGCGGGCCTTCGCGGCAACGGCCGAACGCTCCCGCTCGCGGTCGTACTCGGGGGAGTGGATGCCGACCACCAGCAGGCCGCGCGGGCCGAGGCGTTTTTCCAGCGTATTGAGCCACGGGAACGAGCGGTAGCAGTTCCAGCACTCGAAGGTCCAGATGTCGAGCAGCACGACCTTGCCGCGAAGGTCGGCGCGTCGCAGGGGCTTTGAGTTGATCCAGTCTCGTTGATCCTTGGCGGTAAATTCCGGGAGCGCCGACGGCGTCGCCGCATTTGTCCGGGAGCACAACAGGGCAAGCGCCAGGGCGCAGATGAGCCGGGTCCAAAAAAATGCCGAAATTTCGACGTCGCGAGACGTGCCGATCATAGTGTTCTCCGAACGCTTGACTTCCAATCGGCTTGGACCGGAGACCTCTAAGCTTTCTTGCGTCGGCAACCCGTCTTTAGGTTCGACTTGGCTACGCGAGCCGCGATTCGGTATGCTCCGCAAATGTCGCAAAACAACCCTATCACTCCCGGCATAATCCGTGCTGGCTGCCGCATGCTCTCGTATATTGAGCTGCTCGGACTCCTGTTGATTGCGCTCGCCACCCTGGTCGCGGGATTCCAGGAGGTGGAGAAGATGATCCTCGCGCGCGAGGTCACCCTGGCCGACCTCCTGTTGATGTTCATCTATCTGGAGGTCATCACCATGGTGGCGGTGTACCTCGAGTCCGGCTCATTGCCGGTGCGTATGCCGCTGTATATCGCCATCGTCGCGCTCGCCCGACACCTGATACTGGATATGAAGGAAATTTCGGAGTGGGGGATCATCGCCACGTCGGCGGGGATCATCCTGCTGGCTGCGGCCGTTCTGCTGATTCGCTTCGGACATCTGCGCTTCCCCTACGAATCGCCGAGCAGGACCGGGGGGTCGTCGCAGCACAAATAACCGGCGCGCGTCGCGGCCGCGGCAACTCGTACAGGCCTTCCGCGCGCTGCCTGGATCAACTGAAGTCGACACTATCGATGTCTCCCACACGAAGGTACGTTCATGAAAGCCCTTCTGGTCACGCCCGCGTCCCAGTCCATCGAGGTCGTCGACGTCGAGAGCCCGGCCGATATCGCCGCCTTGATCGGCTTTGAAACCATTGCCTCCGATGAGGTGGGTCCCGACGGCGACCGGCTGTACTTCGACGAGGACTGCTTTCTGCGCGGCTACGCCGTCAGTGGACGCTTCCAGGTGGACCGGGTCGCCCCGGTTGCGGGCAAAGGCATGATCGTCGGCTCCGCCGACGACGGGGCGACGATCCGCGACGCGGTCACCGGCCCGGCGGAGCTCGGCGAGCGCATTACTTGGCTCTGAGGGCGCAAGCGCAACAACTGCCGATCTCGCGCCGCGCGGACAGCCTGGGGATGTGAGCACGCCTGCCCCGAGGCCTTTCTCGACGGGGGATATCCGCGCCGCGCTCGGGGTGGGCTGGCGGGTTTTCCGACGTATTCCGGGGCCGAGCGTTACCTTCGCCGCCGTATTCGCACTCATTGGCCTGGCATTGCTCGCGGCGGTCGACGCATCCGGCGTCTCGCCGCTGATACTGCCGCTTGCCGGTGGCTTCATGCTCGTGGGTCCGGCCGTGCTTGCCGGATTCTTCGCACTATTTCGCCTCGATGCGCGCGGCGATCCGGTGCAGGCCACGGGGGCCTTGGCGGGCTTTACCTCCGCGCCGGCGGGTCTGTGGCTGATCGCCGCCGTCTGCGCCTTCCTGTTCGTGATCTGGATTACCGACGCGGGCGTCTTCTACAGCTTCATGGTCGGTGGCGAGCATCTACCGATCGAGCTTCCGTGGCTGATTCGGCTGCATCAGCGCGTGGTCGTATTCGAGCTTTGGGCGGGAGTCATGGGATCGGCCCTGGCGCTGATCATCTTCGCCATCTCCGCCTTTTCGGTGCCCCTGCTGTTCGAACGTCGCGCGGACCCGGTCGGTGCGGTCAACGCCAGTGTCCGCGCGGTATTCGGGAGCCCGTTCGCCGCTCTTCTTTGGGGTCTGCTGCTTGCCGCGGCAACGATCGCCGCGATCCTGCTGCTCCCGTTGTTGGTCGTGGTTCTGCCGGTGCTGGCGTACGCGAGCTTCGCACTCTACCAGCGCGTATTTCCCACCAACGATTAGCAACGATTGGGAGCCGCGTAGGTGCTGCCGGGACCGGCACGGACGCTGCCGATAGGCCAACCGTTGGCGGCGCGTGATCGGCAACGCCGTGTGGCGGTTGTAGATCCACTCCGCTCCCCGCATCTAGGTAGGGCCGGCGCCGTCGACCGGCGTGCCTCAAGGGCCACCCGTCTCGATGCAACCTTCGCTTCCGACACTCTTTCTGTCCCACGGCGCGCCGGATCTGATTCTTTCGGATCATCCGGGAGCGGAAGTTCTGCGGAGACTGGCCGGGCGCCTGCCGCGCCCGCGCGCCATTGTCGTTGCCTCCGCTCATTGGTTTGCAGACCCCATTGGTGTCACCGGCACCGGGGCGCTGGAGACGATCCACGACTTCGCACGGTTTCCGGAGCGACTCTACGCCGAGCAGTATCCGGCGCACGGCGACGCGGCGCTGTGCGAGGAGATCGTCGGCTTGCTTGCCGACGCCGGGCTGCCGCATCGGGTCTACGCGGAGCGCGGACTCGACC
>JBGSTR010000753.1:0-4508 GCA_041736365.1 Chromatiaceae bacterium
TGATCCTGTCGCGCAAACGGCTCATGTCTTCTTGGAAAACATGGGGGTCACCCAGACAGTTTCCCAGGCATGCCAGAAGAATCCCATGCAAGCCGGGTCTCGGCACCGCCAATCGATAGTGGACCCACAGCCCTTCCTTCCGGCCAATAACGAGCCCTTGCCCGCGGAGATACGCGAGATGCCGAGACACCGTCGGCTGAGGTAGAAGTAATGCCTCATGAAGGTGGCAGACGCACACTTCCTCCTGCTCTCCCGTCAAAAGGTTGAGAAGCCGCAAGCGCACGGGATCCGCGAAGGCTTTGAGCAGCCTCGTGGATCTGTCCAGCCCGCCATGAGTTGTGCGCGTCTTATACATGTTGCCAACCGAATATAGTCGGCAGTTGCCAAGTGGTCAAGACGCTGACCTCCCAAGGCAGGGCGGTTTCTTTCTGCCCTAAGCTCGTTTTTCTCTTTCGGTTTGAGCCACGCACCGCAGGTGATGGCGGTGATGAGAAACCTGGTCGTCTACCTGTGCGGCCACTCGGGTATGACGAGCCTTGCCTCGGCCATTCGCCATTACATGTGCTACCCGCTGAAGGCCGTTGAGCTTCCGTCAACTCCACTCCGAGAAGGAAGCGGCCCTGGGCATGGAGACCCCGCGGGTTGAGGTTCCGAAGGCGCTTGGGGTTGAGAGGGCCGGCGGGAATCCTCTGTCCCAACCGCTTTCGGGAAGGCCTGGTAGTGCCAGTACCCGGAGGTGGGGTTGTAGGGGCGGGGCGGGTTCGGGTCTGGAACAGACTGGTGCATGGAATGGGCCGGGCGCAGAGCAGAATTGCGCATCGTAACTGGTTTGCACTTAACGGCTTGCGGCGAATTTGGGTTCGTTTTGTTTTTTGCCTTCACGCCGCGGCGCGAGGGCTGGGATTCGGGGTCTGGGACGGGCTCGGGGCCGGGCTCGGGGTCGGGTTGGTGGGTCAACGCCGGGGGGCTGGGTTCCGGTTCCGGTTCGTTTCCGGTTTCGGTTTGGATTTTGGTTTCGATTTCGATTTCGGCGGGGGCGAGTTTGCGGTTTTCGCGGAGGATGCGGTGGAAGGCGTTTTCGGCGGCGTTTTCGAGGCGACGGAGTTTGATCTGGGTTGGGGAGATCTGGAGGGCGGCGATTTGCTGGTTGACGTCGCGGAGGGTGGCGAGGTCGTCGGCGTGGTCGTTGTATTGTGCTTCGAGGAAGTCGAGGCGATCGAGGGCGTCGTCGATGTGCTGGAGGATGAAGGCGCGGAAGACATCGGAAGTGGGCTGGGGTTCGAGGCCGGAGCCGTAAGTGGTGCCTCGGCGGGCGACGGTGCATTCCTTGTGGAGGCTCGAGTCGTCGTGGGGGAAGAGGGCGAGGTGGGCGCGTCTGAGCTCGATGAGGGTGTGGGCGAAGCGCGTGGGTGCGGTTTTCCAGTTGCGAAAGCCGGTCAAGGCGCAGAGGTGGCGGAAGGAGGGTTCGGTGAGGAAGCCGCGGTCGAGGAGGCGGTCTCTCAGGGTCATCCATTCTTTCTGGAGCCAGGCGACGCCGATGGGGAGAGACTCGAGCTGAAAGAGGGCCTGGCGGGGGGAGGCGTCGAAGAGTTTGAGGAGCTCTTCGAGGCGGGTCTCGTCGTCGGGAGGGGCGATGGCGGCGGCTGCGCGGGTTTTGACGGATTCGAGGATATCGAGGCGGGCGCACTGTTCGATGCGCGCGGAGGCGAGGGCGAGGCGGTCGAGGAGGCATTCGGACTGCGGCAAACGCATGTTCAAATAGGAGCGCCAGATCTCGCGGTGGATGGGGAGAGCGGCCCGGAGGTCTTCGGTGAGGACGACGCCAGAGCCGGAGAGGCCGTGCTTGAGGGCGTTCTGGCGGGATTGGGCCTTGCCCTCGGGTGTGGTGGGGCCGGTGGATTTCTGGGCGTTCGAGCGGCAGGCTTCAATCTTCCGCTGGGATGCGCGCGGGCGTTTGGACGAGGATTTGCGAGGCGGACTGGTTTTCGCGGTTGAGCCGGATAGCGCGGATGCTGGTGTCGTTGGGGTTGTTGGTGTTGTTGGGGATGTTGGGGTTGTTGGTGTCGTTGGTGTCGTTGGTGTCGTTGGTGTTGTTGGTG
The DNA here is from genome assembly GCA_041736365.1 of Chromatiaceae bacterium. Classification (GTDB taxonomy): domain Bacteria; phylum Pseudomonadota; class Gammaproteobacteria; order Chromatiales; family Chromatiaceae; genus JBGSTR01. The sequence goes on from JBGSTR010000753.1 coordinate 2,100, forward strand.
TCGTTGGTGTTGTTGGTGTTGTTGGGGATGGCGCGGGCGCGGTGGTTGTGTCGGACATAGTGGGGGCTCCGGTGGCGGGAGTTGAGCGTGGAGTGCGTACGGTCCACCAAGAGCATCGAGGGAAAGTGGGGAGATTATCTGGGGATGCGCCTTTTCTTTTACAACGGTCCGACAAGGGGCTAGAACGTAGGTGTTGTCGGACGTATCCTGTTGCTGCGTCTGCCACATCGACGGACTTCACCAGGACACGGAGGTCGGCACGATGCCTTACCATTGGCCCGAGGATACCGATTTCGCGTACTGGGAGCTCGACGTTCTCGACCGCGATTGCCCGGTCTGCGGGCGCATGATGCACATCTGCGATCACCGCTATCGCCGGCTGCACACGCTCGAAGGCCCGGTCCAGTTGATCTGCAAGCTCAACCATTGTCCGGACCGCGCCTGTCCCGGCCATGCCAAGACAAAGAGCCCGGAGGAGGAGATCTTCATCGCCTCGCCGAATTGGGCGATCGGCTGGGACGTCTTCTGCTGGATCGGTCATCGCCGATGTTCGCGGCACCTGTCAGTCCCCCACATCCGGTCCGAGCTCGAGGACACGTACGCCATCAAGCTCTCGGACGATGCGATCGAGAACTATATTCAGCGTTACCAGGTGATGCTCGCGGCGCGTCAACAAGACCCGGAAGCCCTGCGCCGCACCTACGCATCGGTCGATGAGATCGTTCTTTCGATCGACGGTCTGCAACCCGAGAAGGGGCACGAGGCGCTCTATGTCGTGCGGGAACTCACGCAGAAGCGGGTGTGGTTTGCCGAGGCGCTGATCTCGGCGACGGCCACCGAAGTGCAACAATTGATCGCGCAGGCCAAGGCGTGGGCCCAGCGGTTGGACAAGAAGGTGGTGCTGTGGATTTCGGACAAGCAGGACGCGTTCGTGACGGGGATCGCGGCGGAGTTCCCCGATGTGCCCCATCGCTACTGCGCCAACCATTTCTTGCGTGATGTAGCCAAGCCCGTGCTGGAGGCTGATAGTCACGCCAAGGTCCAAATGCGGAAAAAGGTCCGTGGCTTGCGGGGCATCGAGCGGTCGGTGTTGAGCCGGCGGCGGGCCGCGGCGCGGGACTCGGTTCCGACACCGAGCGTGACTGAAACCATCGTTTTCGACCAGCCCCTCTGTGTCCCGGATGACCCGGCGGGCGACGTGGTGCTGGACTACTGCACTACCGTCCGAGGCATCCTCAACAACGATCAGGGCGGACCGCTCCATCCGCCCGGATTGCAGATGGCTGCCGCTCTCGATGAGGTTCGGGAGTCGATCCAGCGGAACCTGGACGCGCAAAAAGGGGGTTCGCCGAAGAGCAACTCAGCCGCCTGGCCGACTGCATCGACCGAGGATTGGAGCAGGTCCAAGCTGAGCAAGCGACGATCCGCGAGTACGTCAAAGATATCGCGGAAGTAGCCGCGCTCCTCGAAACGGAAACGGCGAGAGAAGTAGAAACGGAAGCGGCAAGTGGAGTGGAGAGCGAAGTGGATAGTGAAGCGGAACGCCCAGAGAAGTTCCAAGCGTTGATCGATCGCTTCGAGCAGGAGGAGGATCCGATTCGCCAACACATGGCCGACGTGATGAAGAGCTTTATGCCCGGCCTCTTCGTGGGCGAAGACACGTTCATTGAGATCCGCGACAATCTCGACCTTGAGCGTTTCTTTCGCTTGCCCAAGAGCCACGAGCGCAAAATTCACGGCCATCACCACGCGGGCGTGCGGATTGTCCAAGATGGGCCGGCGCTAGTACTCGCGCTGGATGCACACGCGTCGCACCCCGGGCCCTTTACCGTGGACGACCTGATGCCCTATCGCATGGCCCAAATACCGCCCTGCCAGAGTGAGGCACGACACCGCCGTCGGATCATGAGGAAAGCACGATCCAAGAAGAAACGACCTATCCTGCTCGCCGAACTGGAACGACGCTATCGCGAAACGCCTGCGTTCTAGCCCCCTGCCGGGCCATTGAATCTTTATGTGGCCTTGAACAACTTCAGCGGGAAGCAAAACGCCCTCGCGCTCGTGCATGACGACCTCGCCACCTTCGAGGTGCTGGGCCATTTCAACGAGCCGCAGAGCGAGCAGCTCAGCGAGGCGGCCGTCAACCGCCTGCCGGACGGCACTTGGATGGCTATCTGCCGAAACGACGGCGGGAACTACCACTTCACCACCAGCAAGGACGGCAAGACGTGGACTATCGGCCAGCCGATGCCATTTGTGCCGAACGGCGCGAACTCGAAGCCGACATTCGACCAGTTCGGCGGCGTCTATTATCTAGGCTGGCAGGAGTCCACTCGCATCCAAGGCGTGAGCCGTAGCGTATTCAACGTGGACATCTCCCGCGATGGCCGCACATGGGAGCGCAAAAAC
>JBGSTR010000796.1:0-11747 GCA_041736365.1 Chromatiaceae bacterium
CAGGTCGGCGCTGAATTCGAACTGAGACACCAGCGCGCCGCTGCCCACGTCCTTGATGGTCGCCAGGGTTGCGCCGTCGCGGCGTGTCACCACCGCGATATCCGGGGTTCCATTGCCGTTGGCATCGCCCACCGCTCGCAGCCAGGTGCCGACGCCGGGAACTTCGCCGTCCTGGACCTCGAGCGCGCCCATGTCGAGACGTCCGTTGTCCACGCGCGCGTAGCCGACGCCACGTTGATCGACATCCGGCGGCGGAGCGAACAAGGGGTCGGCACGGTCGATGGCGGGGCTGCTCGCAAGCAGCGCGTGGGTATCCGTGGGACCGCCATTGTCCTGAAGCGGGCCGAGCAGGGGGTCCACACCGATAAGATTCGATCCGGGGATCGTCTCGGTGATCGAGGCGTCGCCGGGCGACTGGATCAAAGTAAATCCGACCGACAGTTTGGTGTCCGGTGAGAGCTTCAGATCGGAATCCATGCCGTTTGCGGAGATGATTGAATTCCGCACATCGATGCTGGGGCAATAGTCGCCATTGCACAACGCGCCGACGACTCCCCCGCCATTTCCGACGATTGTGGAGTTCCTAATAGAGACATCGGATCCGTATCTTGATTCAACCTTCAATCCGGCATTTGGATTGCCAGAAATAGTCGAATTGAACATGTCAACAACCGGGGACGAGCCATTGGTGATAATCCCGCCCTCTGCATTTCTTGAGAGCGTACTGGAATCGACTGTTGTGTACGGTCCACGTAATAAATACCAATACTTGCCGGGAGTTGTTCTAACGCCGGCTTTAAGATTCCCTGAAATAGTGGTGCGCTGGAGATAAACGCCACCCGCGTTAACGCCATCCTTCGCATTGGCGGTGATCTCACTGTCGGTAAGGGTCACACCTCCCATATAAAGATTCAGCCCGAACTCTTTGTTGTCGTAAATTTTGCTGCGCGTCACCCTTGCGCGCGAGGGACTCACGCTAACACCATCCACGCCGCTGCCGGCGTTGCGGGCAATAATAGAGTCCTCGATTGTTGCGATCGAACTACTAGAGTGGTAGCTATAGAGGAAAATACCGTCACCGGTATTTCCCGAAATAAGTGAGTTTCGAACCGTTAGGGCACTATTGTCTCGAGAGTAGACCGTAACTATTCCGATACCGGAGCCGTTTCCGACAAGCGCGCAGTCGAGCACCTCGACGTTAACGGCAGTACCTACAAGGACATTGATCGCGGCGCTACCGTTTGTCAGCGTCATGCCGGAGATCGTTAACGCTATGTTTAGCCGCAGTGACGCGTGGTCAGAGTAGTTGTCGATGTTGAAAATCACGGAATTGCCAAGTCCGTCGATCGTCAGCGACTTCGCCCCGGGGCCGGGTACCGTCAGCGAATCGGTGATCTGCATCGAGCCGGACGTCAGGCCGATGGTGCCACTGACGGAAGACGCAAAGACGATTTCATCCGCACCCGGACGGGCATTGGCATCCAGCACCGCCTGGCGCAGGCTGCCGGCCCCCGAGTCGTTGCGATTGGTGACGGTGTAGGTGTCGGCCAGCGCGATCGTCGGGCATCCAAGCGCGAGGGCCAACCCGGCAGCCGTGGCGAGCTGCCGGCCGGAACGCTGCCGCAGACAGGCCCCGACGGCCGCCGCGAGTGGCTGTTTCCGGTATGTCGAGGGGGCGACGAGAGCGGTGCGACCGGCCATGGGAAAACCCTCCGTTTCGGGGCGAAAGAAGACCCAACTGATACGCGCAACGTGTGCGCGAGGGAAGTATAGTGCCGTGACCCCACTGTACACACCAAAATACGGCTGCGGGCTCGCGCATTGTAGCCAGCGACTTCGCCGCGGGCATCGGACACGATCGTACGACCTTGCTGGAAACCACCGTTGATTCGACGGATTCGGACTCCTCGACGGAGTTTGCGGCTGAAGCCGCACCTACGGTTTCAGCAGACGGGTTTGGACATCGCGACCGGGTTTGCGGCTGAAGCCGCACCTACGGTTTCAACCGCGGAATCGTGACCGGCTGCACGACCGACGCGGTCTCTATCGAGACAAGACCCGACATCGGGGTTCCCTCAATGTGCTTCCGAGGGTCAATCGGACAGGTAATACTCCACCGTCGAGACCACTCGGACCTTCTTGATGTGCGGGGTATTACTGTCGCGGTCCTCGACCGAGAACTGGCCCTGATTGGCGCTACGAATCTTGCCCAGTCGGCTGGCGGAATCCTGGGCGAACTTGTCGGCTACCTCGCGTGCGTTGCGGGTCGCAGCCTCGATCATCTCGGGCTTGATGTCGTTGAGTCGGGTGAAGAGAAACTGGGTGCGCGCCTCGAAGTCGGTGCTCCCGACTGCCAGTCCCTGCTTGCCGAGATCCACCAGCCGGGTCATGGCCTCGCGCACCTCATCGACTCGGGTGCTGTAGACGTTGATGGTGGAGGTGGCGGCGTAGCGGAACTTGATCTCCCCGGGATTGGCGTAGCCCTGGGCCTGGCGGTCGACCATCGTCGGCGCCGACACGCTGATCTCGGCATCGGCAAAGCCTTGCTCTCGGAGGAACGCCAACACCAGGCCGTTGTGCTCCTGCACCAGTTGATAGAGCTCCGCGAGGTCGTTTCCGGTCTCGGTGAAGCGGATTGGCCAGATCACCACGTCCGCCGCCACCTCGCGCTCGGCGAGACCCTTTACAGTGACGCTGCGCTCGAGCGCCTTGACCTCCAGCACGCCGCGGGTGATCGCGAAGCCGAGTCCGATCAGACCGGCGCAGATGAACGCACCGACGACGAAGGCCGGTCCGATTCCGCGAGTTTGGTTCATTCCTGTGCTCCTCCGGGATGTCCGGTCTGATTGTCCGAATCGGCGATCAAGCGCGCCACCCGCGGCAGATCTCCCCGATAGTCGACGAAGTCCATCATGTGTGCGCCCAGTCGTGCCGCAAGGTCTTCGGGTGTCGGGGCTTGGTGGGGATCGACGGCTTTGTCGTGCGCTACGTCCGGCTCCACCATCTCCACCGTCACATAGGCGAGCAGCCCCTCGGCGATCAGCGTCGCCGCCTCGCACTGCCAGTGGGGTCGTTCGCGATCGAGTGCCGCTCGCTGGTCCCATTCCAGCGTGCCGGCGTGCAACGCCGCCCAGGCGTCCACCAGGCGGCGGGTCAGATCGTCACCGATCGGTTCTTCGATAGCCATATGGCTCCTGGGGTAGCGGCTTTCGGGATGGAACCGATTCTATCCGGTCGGACCCCGGCGTGATCGCGGCCTCTAGCCCATCGCGGAAGAAAAAAAGAAACCCCCGGCGGCCGGGGGGAGGCCGGCGGGGGTCTCGGGAGAGATCGCGGAGGCGGGGAGGGGGGTGCGCCGGGCCATTTGCGATCGGGGATCAGTCTAGGGTCGGCAGGGACTCAATCCGTGAGTCCGCCATCATGTATTCGCGGGTTGGCAGCGCCGCGGACCAAGGTCGTCGAAAGCGACAGCGCCGCAACGGCTTGCTCGCCGAGAGCGCCTAAACTATAGTCGGACCAGGTCAGACTAGTTGGGATCGTCGATGTCCGTCATTCTGAATCTCACCGAGGTGAAGGCCAAGCTCTCGGAGGTCGTCGACCGCGCGAGCCGGGGAGAGGAGATCATCGTCACGCGCATGGGGCATCCGATCGCCCGAATCACGCGCTACGAGCCAATGATGTCGAACCAGCGCCTAGGGGTCTTCCGGGGCCGTATTCGCCTCGCCGACGACTTCGACGGGTGGCCCGATGACATCGCCCGCGATCTGGGTGTTGTCGACTAAACATGCGCTACCTCGTCGACACCCATGCGCTGCTGTGGGCCTTGGGCGCGCCGGACACCCTATCTGCCGAAGCGCGGGACGCGCTTGCGGCGCCCTCCAATCTGGTATTCGTGAGCAGCGCGTCGCTTTGGGAGTGCGCAATCAAGGCGTCGATCGGCAAGCTGGATCTGCCGGAAGACTTCTTCGATACGATCCCGGGGTCGGGCTACGAGTTGATGCCCATCCGCATCGCCCACCTTAAGGTCTATCGCACCCTTCCGATGCTCCATCGCGACCCCTTCGACCGAATGCTCGTCGCACAGGCCAGCGCCGAGTCCATGATCTTGATCACGCGCGACCCGGACATCGTCCGCTACGATGTCGAGACTCTGACCGGTTGACGCGATACGGCCGCCGCTCACTGACTCCTTTCGTGGATTGGTCGGAGCGGATCAGCCGGCTCGCGCCTTTAGGGAAACGCTGATTGAATGCCGTCCTGGCATTTGATCAGCTCGCGGTCCGAGAGGCGCGACTCCCGGACCGCTCCATGTTCAAGCCCTTAGCGAGCTTGAAAATGCCCGGCCATTCCTGGCCCGGACGGGAAACGCTTTAAGTCAGCGTTCCCCTAATACCGCGCGCCGATTCAAGGCTGGACAGGCATTCGATTGGCGTCTCCTATACGGTTCGGATCGGGCCCCGCTTGGCGCGCGGCAGCTCACGGCCTCGCAGGGCACGACCGGCGTTCGAACGGGCGCTTCACAAGGGACACGCCTCCCAAGTTCTGTCCCATCCGCCGGGAGAGCACCTTGTCCATTACGCTGATCGTCTTCCTGCTGGTCTATCTCGGGATGATTCTGGGCAGACTGCCCGGGCTGAAGATGGACCGCGCTTCGGTGGCACTCGGCGGCGCGGTCGCCTTGGTCGCGGTCGGCGAATTGGACCGGTCGGCGGCCCTCGCCAGCATAGACTTCGGCACCTTGGGCATGCTGTTCGGCCTGATGCTCATTTCGGTGCAGCTTCAGATCGCCGGGTTCTATGGCGCGCTCTCGGTCATGGTGGCGCGGATCCACACCTCGCCGGTGGTGCTCCTGGCACTCCTGACCGCGTTGGTTGGCGTGCTCTCGGCGTTTTTGACCAACGACGTGGTTGCGGTTGCCATGACCCCGGTGGTGCTCGCCATCGCGTTGCGCCGGGGTATGAATCCGCTGCCGTTTCTGCTGGCGATCGCGCTTGCGGCGAATGCCGGATCGGTCGCGACCATCATCGGCAGTCCGCAGAACATGCTGATTGCACAGCGGATGAACCTGACATTCGGTGGCTATCTGGTCTATGCGCTGGTGCCGGCGCTGCTGTCGCTCGGGGTGGTTTGGATGATCTTGGCCCTGGCCTATCGGGGCCGATGGATGCTGGACGAAAAGGGTGAGCCAAAGCCGGATCCCTTGCCCGAGGCCCCGCTGGACCGATGGGAAACCATCAAGGGCCTGTTGATGTTGGTGTTTCTACTCTACGCCTTTGTTTTTACCACTTGGGACCGCGGCATGGTGGCGACGGTCGCCGGCGTGCTGATGCTCTTCAACGCCCGCTTCATGTCCCGGACCATGCTGGAGCGCGTCGACTGGGACCTCCTGATCCTGTTCGTCGGGTTGTTCATCGTCAACGGCGCTTTCGCAAACGCCGGTCTATCGACGCAGCTCGTCGCTTGGCTCGGCGGGATGGGGATCAACCTGCACGATGCGAACGTGCTGTTCGCCGTGACCGCGGTGATGAGCGACATCACCTCCAACGTCCCGACCGTGATGCTGCTGTTGCCCTATGCCGGGCACGACCCGGTATCCTCGCCGCTCATGGCGCTCGCGAGCGGTCTCGCCAGCAACCTGATCATTATCGGAAGCCTTGCGAACATCATCGTCGTCGACGCGGCGGCGGCGAAGGGATTCACGATCTCGTTCTTGGACTTCGCGAAGGTCGGCCTACCGGTGTCTGCCGTCACCTTGGCGATTGCGTATCTGTGGGTCTCGTTCGCGGTGGCGTAATGAGCCGGCCGCCCGCGTCGCCGTCGGGGCTGTCCGGCCGCCCTTGTCAAAGCTTCGGACGCGACCTTTCGGTTGACGCGTCCGTAGCGGGGTCATTTCGGAAACATCAACTGCACCTGCGCCCGGATCTGCCAATCGGCGCCATTGTCCGGCGTGACGACATTGTAGTAGCTGGAAAGCTGCGTATTCACCGGCAGCTTGCCGAAGTGGAAGATCTTGCCCACGCCGCCGCCGAGCGGAATCGTCCAGCGATTGTCGCTGTCGGCCGTCCAATTGACGGTGAGGATCGGTGCGCTGGTGAGATAGAACCCGCTCTTGAAGTTGTAGTTCAGGAAGGGCTGGATCAGGCCGTTGTTGTAGTAGCCGCCGTGCTTGTCGCTGGTCAGCGCCCAGATATTGTTCACCAGCGCGCCATACACCCAAGGGCTTCCTTGGTCCAGATGCAGCAGCACCACCGAGGGTCCTAGCCCCCAGTTTCCGTTGCCCAACTCTTCGCTGGTATTGGTCGGGAGCTGCACCACCGGTCCGGCACCCCAGATCCAGTTGCCCGGGTTGGCCGGCGACAGGAAGGCCGTGAACACGGTGTCGCCGATGCCGCTGGTGCTATCGATGTCCGGTCCGAGCGACGGCATCCAGATCACGGGGACGATGGTCCGGGTGATGATGTTCCAGTCCTTGTTGATCGAGATCGGGATCACCGGCTGGATGTTGAGGATGTCTTGGGTGCCCTTTTCGGGTCCGAAGTTGAGATTGGTATTGTTCTGAAACGGTAGGCTGATCAGGTTGCCGACCGGGTTTTGCGCGAGCTTCGCCAGCTCCTCGGCGCTCATCTCGGCGATGGCCGGTGCGGACGCCAGGAGCGTCGTCGCAAAGACCCCGGCTGCCAGGCGTCCAGCGTTGAATCTTGTGGTCATGGGTTGTGAGGCTCCGGTAAATGAGTCGGGCGGCGAGCCTTGTCGTCTGGCTCCCGCTCTCGGCATGGGAGCCCGTCGCGACGCTTACAGGGAAACGCTGGTTTATCGCGTTTGCCGTTCGGGCCGGGATGGGCCGGAATTCTGCGAGCGCCTAAAGCGACGCGACAACGGAGCGGTCCGAGCGTCGTGCCTCTCGGACCGCGCGCCGATCAAATGCCGGGAAGGGTCTTGATCGGCTTTCCCCCAGCGACGCGTCGCTTTTCGAGCCGCTGGAGCGGCCAAGATTACAGTCCCGCGCGCGGCAGGGAAACGAGAACAGTTCAATGGGCGGGGGAGCCCGCCCATCCCCGTTTGTTTGCCGTCAATTCACCAGCTCGATCTCGCCCGGTCGCCAGGATTTGTCGAAGAAGGCGGGCAGCGGGCTGTAGAGTCGCAGGATGGTGAACCAGCCCTTCTCCGGGTCGGTCTGGATCCAGTTGCCGCGCGCGACATCTTTGGGCTGTTCCGGCGCGAAATAGATCGTCGTCGAGTCGTCCTCGGCCATCTCCGCCGCCGGCGAGGGATAGCTCTGCGAGCCGGCGCGCGGGTATTTCTGCGGCGTCAGCAGCATCGACCGGGTCTGGTTGTCGTACACCGTGAACGACCAGAAGGCCGCCGCCGGGATGTCCTTCGGCAGTACCACCCGGTAGGTCTTGGCGCCGTCGAACGGGTTGCCGTCGGCATCGAGAAAGCCCATCAAATATTGGGAGCCCACACCGGGGATGCGCATGATCATGCCCGGGCTGTCGAGGGTATAGGCGTAATAGAACGCGGTGCGCGAATCGAGCGTGCGCGCCCCGGTCGGCGGTAGGGGCTTGAACATCCCGTCCTCGAACAGCGGCGGCGGGGTCTCGAAGAGTGCGCCGCCTTCCCACAGCATGCTGCCCCACTGCGAGCCCTCATAATAGGCCCAGTCCGGATGGGCATCGGCAAACCGCCATTGCAGTGACCGGCCCGTGGCCTGCCCGACGGCGGCAGCGTCGGTGAGGATTTTCTTCATCCGCTCGTCGGGCGCGAATTCCTTGCCGTGCACGATACCGATGGCGGCAAGCTGTCCCGCGAGCTCTACGTCATAGCTGGTGGCCGGCTCGTTCTGGACATTCTCGTTGATCATCTCGAAGAAGCCGTAGTCGCTGGGCGGGATGGTGTTGAACGACATCCCGCTGGCGTCGATGAACTTCATCTCGGGGATCTTCGGCTCGCCGCCGAGGCGGACCGTGCCTTCCAGCGCCTCGGCAATGGACGTTCCGTAGCCGCCGGCCGCATATGCATAGATCTTCAGGTTCTGCTTGATGTTGTCGACCGCGGGCTCCGGGTTGTTGCCGTCCTTGATGAAGGCCCGCAGGGCGTAGAGAACCGTGTTGGTCTTGGCATGCGCCACGAAATAGCCGCCCCGGGGTAGCGGGCCGTCATAGTCCGGCCCGACGATCAGGTACTTGCCGCCTAACCCGCGATCCGGCCCCGGCTTACCCATGTCGATCACCCACTGGAACCACATATCGTTGATCGCGCCGAGCCCGTCGCTTGGCTGCTCGATCACCACCGGCCCCTTCGACAGGTCGATCCAGCCGAGGTAATAGACCGTGTCGGCGTTCGCCGTCAGGAACAGCGAATTCGCATCCATCAGCTCCTCGAAGATGACGATGTCGCCACTTCCGGCCCCGATGCTCTCCATGCCCTTCTTGATCGCCAGCGCGGAGGCGCCGCGGAAGCTGTTGTTGTAGACGTTCAGCGCCCGGGTGAAGTCCAGGGTGTCGAAGACCTTCCGGGCGGTTTCCGCACTCGGTACGCCGTCGCTGAATCCGAGGGTGCCGATGCGGGTCTCGATGGAATCCGGTGCCGAGAGAGATTGGATCGTTTCCTTGCTGACCCCTTCGCCGGCCTTCGGGGCGCCGGTGGCGGCGAGTGACAGCTTGTCGCCGACCTTGATCCCGTCGGCGGACAGATGGTTCAGTGCCTTCAGCGTCTCGACGGGGACCCCGAAGCGCTCGCCGATCGCAATCAGGTCATCGCCCTCGACGACGCGATAGGTGGCAGTGGCCCCATCGTACTCGCCCTCGGCATGATGCCGTGCACCCGTGTCCGCCGCCTGCGCGGCGCCGATGCCAAGACAGACCAACAGGGCCAGTCCAGAACATGCCGCCTTGAGTGCCCGACGCCGGCGCGCCTCCGGGTAACTGGTTGTCTTCAATGTCATCTGGTCCTTCTCCTACTCGAATGATCGTGTGGTCGTCACGCCGGGTCCGACCTTAACCGAGCCCGGTCATCGAGGGACTGCGGGGTGCTCGTTGGCGGGGCGCTTCGTCGTCCGCGGTTACGCCGCCTCGTTGTCGACGTTTGCCGTAAAGTGTAGGCCCCGAGCGGATCGCCGAATCGGCGCGTCGGAGCGCTATTCATCAAGGTCCGCGAACAACTGCCGCATTGACGCGATGATACACTGCGCAGCCAGCATAGACCGGTTCAACCAAGGGGGTCCCCAATGAAGGCAATCTGCTGCTTGATCCTGCTCCTCGGCTCGCCATTGGCGCTCTCCCAGGACACGCTCCCGGCCGCGGATATCGACAACGCGGCGTATCTAGGCTCGAAAAGCGCTTGCCTCGCCGGATGCGAAGCCGTCTTCACCGATTGCAAAACGGAATGTGCGAACAGCTCCGCGCGGGCTCATGAGCCGCATGACGAGGGGCCGGATCTGCCGATCGACGCGTGCACGAAGGACTGCCAGGCGGATCTGAAGCTTTGTAACGACGATTGCTGATGCGCTACTCGCTGCGGCCCCATTGGTAGAGGGTGGGTCGAGCCGATGCACCGCGGCTCGAGATTCAGCCCCTCGGGCCGCGCGGCTGACGAAGCTTCTCAGCCGCCGCCTTCCGTGGTGGGCGGCTCGCCCTTCTCCAGCGGATAGTTGCGGAGATTCCAGCGCTTGTAGCCTTCGTCGTCGAGACGTAGTCGCTCAAAGCCCGCGGCCTTGAAGTAGGCGTAGTTGATGGACGCACCCCCGGCGCCGAAGCAGGTCAGCAAGACCAGCTGCTTCTTGTCCAGAGGATGCTGCTGAAGTAGGCCGATCGGTTGATTCGCGTCGGCATACGTCAAGCCGTCCGCGTCCTGCTTGAGGAAGGACTCCCACGGCTGACTCAGGCTGCCCGGAATCCGTCCAAGCTTTATGTTGGCGTCGTACTTGTCCAGTCCGAGCCAGTAGGCGGGTGGTCTTCCGTCCACGACCGGATGATCGCGATACAGGGCGTGCAAGTCGTCCACACCCATCTCCAGCTCCGGCCTGTGACGGGCGGTGAAATCACCCGGCTCCGGGTCGACCTGCGTGTTGTCCGACTCCCCGGCGGCGGCCATCCAGGCGTGCCAGCCGCCGTCCAGGATCGATACCGCATCGTGCCCCAGGAGATTGAAGATCCAGTAGGCGTAGAAGGTGCCTTGGACTTCGTTGACCGTGTTCCCTTTGTAATAGAGGATCACGTGATCGCCGTCGTCGAGCCCCAAGGCGCGCACGCGATCCTGCAGCTCATCGATCGGCAGGTGGGTGCGTACCCCGTCGTCGTCCTGCTTGCGCCAGTACTCCTTGCTGGCGAGCACGGCCCCGGGGATATGACCGTCGAACTCATAGGAGACGTCGTCCGAGATCTCGACCACCTTCACCCCGGGCCGCCCCAAGCTCTTCGACAGCCAATCCGAGTCGACAAAGACCGGCCACGGGGACGCCTGGACGGTCGCCGCCTGCGCCGCTACCGATAGACAAAGCCAGAAGAGGGCGAAGCGCATCATCCTAGAAAGAGCAGTTGACCGCTTCGTCATACGTGTAAGCCTCTGAGATTATTGAAGTTCAGCAGCAACTCGGGAGGCACCCTTAGGGTGAACGGCGCTACGGCCGTAATGGCACGCCCCGCGCAGCGCCCAGCTGCGTTACAACTCCTTGTAATAGAATGACTATTCCGCGTCATTGTGCCTTGCTGGACACCACGCGGGACGCACCCTGACGGCCGTCCAACTGCTCTTTCTAGGATCATGGTCTCCGAATGTGTGGTGGCGATCGCTCGCTGGGTTGCCCGCAGGCGGCGCAAATCGGCCGGATGGAAGTCTACGGTTGCCCGACCAGGCCGACTATATCCCCGATCGGCTCGCGCGCGGCTCGGCGTCGGTCTACGGGAGCTTCCGGTTTGCCTGTGCGACTTTGGTCACGCAGCAGCGTTGGCCTAATTCATCCAGTGCGAGGTAGCGGAAAGCCCATTCCCCACCTCGTCCCGTGCACGATGCTCGGGTCGGGTTTCAATAGGTCGCAGGCGGTTGCGTCGTTGACGCAGGTGTAGCCGAAGACGCAATCGGTGGCCTGCTCGGGGGCAATATCCCGGCAGCGCATGCGGAAATAGCCTCGGCGCCTCGAGGCGAAAGCAATGTTCGGTAGGACGGCGCCTGCGAGGTTTTCTCGTGCTGGATGCGGTCGACCTCGGTGGCGACGATTTCGACCGGGATCGAGCTGCTCTGCCAGGCGTTCGGTGTCCAAGCGGCGCCGCAGCCGAGCGCCCGCAGACGCCGGCCGAGAAGCTCAAGCAGCCCGGCGATCCGGTCGATTTTCGGTGCGGTAGGCGTGGGGGGCGTTGACGCGCATGAGGGCTCGACGAGCCGACAGGCTATAGAAGCGCTTGCGCCAAGGCCGATCCGACGGCCGAATCGATCATTGGCCAGTTTACAGATCCACGGCGCTCGCGACGATACGGGCACCCGGCGAACTCTCGGGCCACCCATCCGATCGCCCTAGCCCACGCTATCGAGCGTCACAAAAGGGTGCACTCCGACGAATTGGAGCGGGTGAACAACGTCAATCGCATCGCAAGGCGCACGGCCCCGGCGCGCAACGCCGGGGCCGGCGGACCGGGCCGAGGCAAGACACCGGGGCCGGCCTCCCGGACCCCGAGGCGTCAAAGCTCGATGTCGTCCCCGCCGAACATGCCATCGAAGAACCCGCCGCCCTCATCGGCCATGGGCTCCTCCGG
>JBGSTR010000817.1:0-11186 GCA_041736365.1 Chromatiaceae bacterium
TACCTCCCCCGCCTCGCCCGCCACCGCCGGTCGCCGGAGCCGGCCCTCCACCGGAAGTTGACGACGCCGGCGCGGGACGCGGTGGATTCTTCGGCTTGGGCTTTTTCTTCCGAAACGCATTCTTGATTAGGTCGAACAGCAGCAAAAAGATGCCCCGAACCGCATAGAAGAGTAGTGCGAAGAACCCGGCGATCTTGCCCGTCAGTCCGGCAAGCAGCTCGCGGCGCGGCTTCTTCGGCGCCGTCACGAGCCCGTGAGTCGCGTCTTGGTCGTGGCACGGCAAGCTCGCACCAGCGGGGGCACCGGCCGCGGCTACCTCGCACATGTCGCGACTCGCCGCCACACAACCCAGCGGGATTACGATCAGCGTCAATAGGGTCGACACCAGCACGCCGGACAGCAGCGAGATGGCCATGCCCTGGAAAATGGGGTCGGTAATAATGACGCTCGAGCCGGCGACCAATGCCAACGCCGTGATCAAGATTGGACGTGTGCGGATCTTACAGGAGCGAATCATGGCCTCCGCGACCGGCACCCCCTTCTGAATCTCGTGAATCGCAAAATCCACCAGCAGAATGGAGTTGCGCACGATGATGCCCGCCAGCGCGATCCAGCCAATCATCGAGGTGGCCGTGAACTCGCCACCCAAACCCAGCTGGAACATGATGAAGTGCGCAGGAATGATGCCGAGCAGAGTCAGCGGAATCGGCGCCATGATCACCAGCGGGATCCGGAAATTGCCGAACTCCCAGACCACCAAGACATAGATCAGCACCAAAGCGATCATGAACGCGGCGCCCATGTCGCGGAAGGTCTCGTAGGTCACCGTCCACTCACCGGCCCACTCCCACGACAGACGGCTATTGTCCGGTGGCGGACCGAGCCAATAAAACGCATCTCCGAATGCGCCGCCCTCCGCAGGCTTCGTGCCGTCGGGTGCGGTGTAGTCCTGCGCCGCCATCAGATCCTGGACTTGGAACATGGCGTAGGTAGGCGCAGCCAAGCGTCCGCCGACATCGGCAACGACATACTCGACGGCGCGCAGATCCTTGTTGTAGATGATGTCTTCTTCCGGTGCCTTGTGAAACTCGCCGAGCTCACTCAACGGAACCGTGAATCCGGAGCTTGATTGGATCGGGAGGTCGCCGAGACTCTCGATCTGCGAGCGCTCGGCCAGCGGCACCTGAATGACGATATCGATTGGCTCGTGCCCGGTCTGGTGACCCTCGGCTTGCTTGATATCACCGATTTGTGCGCCACCCAGCGCCATTGCGAGATTGCGATTGATGGCATCCACCGAGATACCGCGCCGCACCGCTTTCTCGGTGTCCACATCGAAGCGCCAGTAGTCATAGGCGCCGCGCAGATAGTTGTCGACGTCGCGGGTACTCTCCGCCTGCTTGAAAAAGTCGGTTAGATCGCGCGCAAACTGGCGTCTCAGCTCGGGTGTTGGACCATGGATCTCCGCGACGACGGATTGCAGCACCGGTGGCCCCGGCGGCATCTCGACCACGGCGAGATTGGCCCCTGTACCTTCCGCCACCGGCGCCAACAGATCACGCGCCTCTACGGCGATCTGGTGACTGGAACGGTGCCGCTCATGCTTGTCCGTCAACTGGACCTGAAGCTCCCCCTGCCACGGTTCGGAGCGAAGGTAATAGTGGCGGACCATGCCGTTGAAGTCGTAGGGACGGGCCGTTCCCGTGTAGAGCTGGATCGCGGTGACTTCGGGAATCGCCCGCAGCTTCTCGGCCATACGGTGAGCAAGATTCGCGGTCACCGGCAGCGCGGTCCCCTCGGGCATATCGATGACGACCGAGAACTCCGGCTTATTGTCGAGCGGCAGCATTTTCACCGCCACCCACTTGAAGTAAAAGAAGGAGCAGGTGAAAAGGAATAGGCCCCACAGAACGAGCTTGAACAGCCGACGCTTTCCGGCACTCTCGATCAGTGGGGTGAGGATTCCACGGAAGAACCGCTCGACTCGCTCCGCCTCCTTGTGCTCGCGTTTCTCCGCCTTCTCCAGATACTGCATCGACGGTCTGAGCCACTTGGAGATGGCGAGATAGGGCGTGAACACGAAGGCGGCGAACAAGGAAATGAACATCGCCGCCGAGCCTAGCTTCGGTATCGGGGCCATGTACGGGCCCATCATGCCGCTGACGAACCCCATCGGCAGCAGGGCGGCAATGACGGTGAAGGTCGCGAGAATGGTCGGGTTGCCGACCTCGCGCACGGCGTCGACGGCGGTATCGTCATCCGTGCGCCCTTCCTCAAGCCAGCGCCGATAGATGTTTTCCACCACGACGATGGCGTCGTCGACCAGGATTCCGATCGAGAAAATCAGTGCGAACAGGCTGACCCGGTCTATGGTGATGCCCCAGACCCATGCTACGAATACCGTCATGAACAGCACGACGGGGATCACGAGCATGACGACGATGGCGGGTCGCAGTGCGCGGAACGCCAGAAGAACCAGCACGAATACGAAGAACGTTGCCTTGATCAGCTTCAAGATCAGCTCGGAGACCTTCTGGTCGGCGGTCTGACCGTAGTTGCGGGTGATGCTCACCTCAACGTTGTTGGGAATTCGGTTGCCTTTGAGCTCGTTGACGCGATTGATAATCGCATTGGCAACGGTGACGCCGTTGGTGAGCTCCTTCTTGGCTACCGCCACGGTTACAGCCGGGCGTCCGTTGGCGTCGTCCTCCACCTCAGACGCGGCGCCGGTGTAATACGACACGAGCTGGTTGGCGTCCTCCGGCCCCTGGGAGACCCGAGCTACGTCGTGGACGTAAACCGGAACGTTGTTGAAGGTGCCGACGACCAACCGATTGATGTCGTCTACGCCCTTGAGAAAGGAGCCCGTGGTGACGGAGAAATGCGAGCCGCTTGCCTCCACTCCCCCGGCGGTCGTTTCCGCGTTGGCCGTCTTGAGGGTCTGGGCCACCTGGTCGAGGCTGATCTGGTAGCCGGACAGGCGTTCGGGGTAGACATCGACCGTCACCTGCTCCTTTCGTCCACCGACTATGAAACCGGCGCCGGTGTCCTTGACCTGCTTAAGCGCCTGCAGCACGTCCTGGGCGAGCAGCCGCAGCTGGCCGTCGTCCACGTCCGGAATGCCGTCCTTGTCCAAGTCGCGGGACCAAAGGGTCAGCGTAACGATGGGCACATCGTCGATGCCCTTGCTCTTGACCAGCGGCGGCATGACCCCCTGCGGGATCTTGTCCATGTTGGACGCGATCTTGTCGTTCACCTTGACCAGCGAAGGCCCCATTTCCTCGCCCACGTCGAATTCGACGGTGACGATGCCCTGGCCACGCTGAGACGCCGAGTAAACGTGCTTTACACCCGGGATCTCGCTCATGATCCGTTCGAGCGGCTGCATCGCCACGTTGGCGACCTGCTGAGCCGAGGCCCCCGGGTACTGCACCATGATGTCGATCATGGGCACGGAGATCTGCGGGTCCTCCTGCCGAGGAGTCATGATGAGTCCGAGCAGGCCCATCAGGAGCATCGCGACATAGAACAGCGGCGACAGCGGCGAGCGTATGAAAAACCGGGCGGTGCGCCCGGCGATACCGAGACTCTCGTCGGTGAAACGAGGCTCGATCCGTTCCGGGTGGGAAGTAGTTTCGTCTTGGCTCATTTCGAATCCAGGCAGACCAGGAGATCTCGCCGCCGAGAGGCGGCGCTGCGGCGCTCCCGTTAGCGGTCCGGGGGGGGCGCCGCTTTAGACCAGCCGGCGGTTACGCGCGGACCGGGATTGGCCAGCACCTGCTCGCCCGCCATCAGCCCGCTCAAGACCGTTACATACCCGCTGCTGACCTCCTCGCCGACCCGGATCAATCGGAGCTGGGGAATCCCGGCTTCGTTGATCACATAGACGCCGGGGAGGCTTCCGTTGTAGCGAATGGCACTGATCGGAATTACCGGGCTGGACCGGGCGGGCGCGTTGAAGTCGGGAACCAGCACCTTGGCGTACATACCGGGCTCGGAGACCCCTTGGGGAAGATCAAACTTGATCTTTACGGTATGCCGCTGGGCATCGGCCATCGGGAAGATCTGCGCCACCCGCACCGGCACGCGCTGGCTGTTGATGTCCAACTCGGCGGTGACCATCATGCCCTCCCGCAGACCGGGGCGCAGCCGCGCGGGTACATCGACCTCAACCTGAAGATATTCGATGTCGGCGTAGTTGATCAGTGGCTGACCCGGCTGGACGGTGTCGCCCACCTCAACGAATTTCTTGACCAAGACGCCATTGAACGGCGCGATGCTGCGCGCATCGCGAATCTTGGAGTCGAGCGCCTGAAGCTCCGCCTGCAGGCGAAGAATCGCATTCTGCGCCTGAGAAATCTGCGTGCCCGACGCATAAAGGTCCGCCGAGCGCTCGGCGCCGCGATTTCGGTCACCGACAAAACTTTCCATCGGGCGCGTGAACATCTGATCGAACAGGTTCGGCATCCCCATGCCGCCGGGGGCATTCGACGACTGCGGAGCAAAGATCTCGCGGGAATACTGCACGCCGGCATTTCGCAGCTGGGCGTCGGCGCTCGCCATCTGCGCGAGCATGCCCCTGCGTTGGGCGACGAGCTCGCGATCATCCAGCGCCAACAGTAAGTCCCCGTCCTTGAATTTATCCCCTTCGATACCGGCGATGTAGGTCACCCGACCGGGCAGCTGGGCGGCGAGGGTCACTTCCTTGTAGGGAATCACGGTCCCTCCCAGCGACACCGTCGGCGCCCCCTGCGCCTGCTCGACGATGAAGGTCTCGCCGAGCTCACCAGGCGGCTGGCTGAATGTGCTCGCCGCGAAAAGGGTCAGCACGCAACCAACAAAAGCGCTCCCAGTCTTAATTCGCATCAGATCGCACACCAAGATCGTTCTAGAAATGAATTCCCGGACGGCGCCGAGTCCCGATCGTCATCGCTGGCGCGCTGCGATCATGGCCCTGTTGCTCGTTGCGCGTTGCGATCGGACCCGATGTTCATTCGGAAACCGTCTGCAACGAGTGGGCGTTATAATGCGACGCTTCAGCGTCCGCCTTTTCATCCCCCTTGAGGATGGCGAAGTATGCACGCTGAGGTGGCGATACTTCAAGCGGCGGACGCGGAAATCGAGCTAAAACAGCAATCTGCTAGGGTACCTTCGCTAACCGTTCAATCCTGAGGCGCTACGGCGAGGACTACGGCGCGGCACCGGACCGATCCCGCGCGAACCCGTCCCGAAGGAAGGCCGCGGGTCCTACCGAAACATCCGTGCAGACTACCGCGCCAGCGATGATCGGTATACCATTCCACGTCAATTTCCCGCTACCGCCGACGCCGGCGGTCGCGAAATTCACCCCGTGGGACCCACCCATCAGCGGCTGCCAAGCCGACCCAATCGGAGCCTCTGAGGAATTAGTTATGTCTCCATCCGCCGACATCGTCGCACAGCGACTGAAGCACCTGGAAACTCATCTGGAACAGGAGAACCCGGTTCTCTTGAGCGCGGTACAGAGCTTCCGCGAGCTTGATCGAGTCGCCTACTCGTTGGGACTTCTATCCAAGGACGAGTCATTTGCCACTCAGATCCCGTGGTGGCCGCTGATATCGATCCTGGGCACCTTTTCAGCCGGAAAGTCCACCTTCATAAACCATTTTCTAAACTACAAGCTACAGCGTACCGGAAATCAAGCGGTCGACGACCACTTCACGGTCATCTGCTACAGTCGGGCCGAGACCTCTCATGCGTTGCCGGGCGTAGCACTCGACTCCGATCCACGCCTGCCGCTCTACCAGATCTCGGAGAGCATCGACGAGGTCGCCAACGGCGAAGGCGAGCGCATCGACGCCTATTTGCAGCTAAAGACCTGCCCTAGCGAACCGCTGCGAGGCAGAATCATCATCGACTCACCCGGATTCGACGCCGACCGGCAGCGAACGGCAACGCTGCGGATCGTCGATCACATCATCGATCTGTCCGATTTGGTACTGGTGTTCTTCGACGCCCGCCACCCGGAGCCTGGGGCGATGCGAGACACGCTTAAGCATCTGGTTGCAGACACGATCGACCGCACGGACTCCGGGAAATTCCTGTTTATCCTGAACCAGATCGATATGACCGCTCGGGAGGACAACCCCGAGGACGTGGTCGCGGCATGGCAGCGGGCGCTGGGTGAAGAAGGTCTGACGGCCGGACGCTTCTATACCATATACAACCCGGACGCCGCCGCACCGATCGAGGATGAAGGCAAACGAAAGCGCTACGAAGCCAAACGCGATGCGGATCTCAGCGAGATTCATGCCCGCATGCGCGACGTCGAGGTAGAACGCGCCTATCGCATCGTAGGCGCCCTGGACAAAACCGCAAAAGATATCAGCGGGGAAGCGGTGCCATTGCTGGAGGATGCACTGGAACGCTGGCGTCGGCGGGTGCTGATCGCCGATTGCATCGTATTCGGAATCCTGCTGTTCGTGTTCTTGTCCTGGAGTATCAGCGCCGGCCATTGGGACGGCCTAACCTACAGCCCGCCATGGCTGGCGAATCTGGCACAGGTCCCCTGGGGCCCCTATCTGCTGTTCGGTAGCTTGGCGCTCCTGGGTATCGCGGCGCACTTCGGCGTGCGCCGTCTTATGGCGAAGTCCCTAACCGGTTGGGTGCGCAAGAAGGCAGCCACGGCGAAGCTTCGCGGCAATCTGGTGGCGGCGTTCGATTACAACACCGCGCATTGGCGCACGTTGCTCCGGATTACCCCGCGCGGCTGGGGCTCGAGTGCGAGGCGGCGAGTCGAGAAGGTCATACAGGATGCCGACTCCTACGTGCAGACTTTGAACGACCGATTCACCAATCCTTCCGGCACGTCGCCTGCCGAGATCCGAGCGAATGATGCGACCGGCTGAAATTCAACGGGGCACAAGTGAAACGCGGATTTGTTGCGTTTACCAGTCCGCGCCAGGGATGGCCAGGCCATTTAACGCGCTATAAGCGGAAATAAATTGGAGCAGTCTGAAAGTCACGCCTCTCGGACTGCGAGCTGATCCAATGCCAGGAAGGCATTCGATCAGCGTTTCCCAAGGCGAGCTAATATTGCGGTCATTCCGCGGTAAAGGCGCGATCGGCGATTAAGGCGAGCCATAGACGGCTCGCAATACCCCCGAATTACCGGAGCACGCGTCGGGTCCGCTGGCGCCCACTACAATCGCCCACACGTGGCGACGGTGCTCGCGAATCGAGCCGATCACAACCGACTCCGAACCTGTCAGCTCCCCAACGCCGCCGCCTCGAGAGCGCAGCGGCCGCGGCAACTTTCTTGGCAAAGATCCAACCCGAGATCGGGCGCCTTCGCGGACCGAAACCGGCTCGCGACGCGTCCCCTGAACGGTCCGATCAGAGTCCTACCAGCGCCCGACAAGCGGCACATCGGTATCGATGCCGTAGATGGCGAAGAAGTCTCGGGCGGCATCCCACGCGTGGTTTCCGTTGATGTCCAGCAGGAAGGCGCTCGCGCTCGGTCGCCAGACGCCAATCTCGTCGATGCCGTCACCGTTCCAATCACCGGCCAACGGAACGTCCGTACTCAATCCGAAGGACGCGTTCACGTCAATGCCCGCATCCCACTGGCGGTTACCGTTCGCATCGAGCAGGAACCTCTGCGCACTCGGACGCCATACGCCAATGTCATCGGTACCGTCGCCGTTCCAATCGCCGACAACGGGTAGGTCCCCGCTGATGCCGAACGGAACTACAACGTCGGTGCTGGCGTTCCAGGCGCGATCGCCGTTGATGTCGAGGAAAAAGCTGCCGGCGCTTGCACGCCGTACACCGATCTCGTCGATGCCGTCGCCATTCCAGTCGCCAACAACCGGAACGTCGGTGCGGCTGCCGAACGACGCTACGACGTCAACACCCGCGTCCCATTTGCGGTTTCCATTTACGTCTAGCAAGAAGCTCGACGTGCTCGCGCGCCACGCTCCGATGTCATCGATGCCGTCGCCGTTCCAGTCGCCGACAATCGGCACATCCGAGCTGATGCCGAATGGCGCGCTAATGTCGACGGCCGGATCGAATCGGAAGTTGCCGTTCGCGTCGAGAAGGAACGTAGTCGATGCGGGACGCCAAACGCCAATCCCGTCGGCGTTTCTGCCCGTCCCTTCGACCAACCGGTAGAGCTGGTCGACATCCAACGGACCAAAATGATCCACCACGCCGCTGGGCCAGCGAACCTCGAGGTCCACGGTTCGGTTGTCCGCCAATCCGAGGTGGATTCGCTGATGATTTTGCGTATAACGATGCGTGCCGTTGCCCTGCTCGCGCAGCTGTACCTTGCCATCGGGAGTAGTCGCGAAGATTCGCGCCCCGATTCCGTCTCGGTTCGACAGGACTCCTTCGAGGTCGATCTCAACCCAATGGCGACGGGCTTGGGGGGAAACGTTGCGAAACAGTTGTTGGCGTCCGCTGTAGGAGTAGGGCCGCGGGAAGTTGCCGTTGGTGACCAGCAGATCGAGCCGACCGTCGAGATCATAGTCGGCGGTGAGGACGGCGTCGGTCCGCCCGTAGATGTCACCGCGGGCCGCGCGCAACGCGCTACCGGTGATCGCCGTGAAGTTACCCACCCCATCATTTTCGTAAAGGATGTTGTCGAGGTTCTTGACCTGACCCGTGCAACCCACGTAGACATCGAGGTCGCCGTCGTTGTCGAAGTCGCCCGACGTCGCCGATAGGCAAGAGCTTCGCGGTCCGGTGATCCGCGAGGAGCTTGGGACGAGTTGGTGAGCGGCGTTCTGCAGCAGCAACGCGGGTGCTGCATCGGCGGGCTGGCCAATGTCTACACCGCCCTCCGAGCGCAAACCGGTGATCGAGACATCGGCCTTTATCGCGATTCCGGGATCGCCGAAGGCCTGGTTTGGCGTAACGAACCTCACATACCAGCGACCGCCGGCGCGCCCGATATAGACCCCGCCAGCGGTTCCCGTTGCGAGGCCGCTGTTGCGAAAATCTGTCGGCGAGAGGTTCAGCTGAACATGGTTGCCCCAGCCGTTGTAGACAGAGATGTCCGCGCTGAGAGGCGGGTGCCTGGCTTTAGCTCCGAGGAACACCTCGCTGACCGATGTGGACCAATCGAAGTCGATGAGCAAATTCCCCTCGGCCCGGAATGAGATCTCCCCCTCCGCGCGCGGGGCGGCCTTAAAAAGGGCGTGCACGGTATCTGTGCCGACCGTATCGGCGACGGTTTGAATGTAAGAGCCCCGCGGTGCGAAGAAATCGGTGCGTAGGTCGCCGTTGAAATCGCCTACGGCAAGCTCGGGGACGACCACGGACTGTACGGCGTCGCCCATCTGTGGGCGCAGATCAAGGAACGGCCGCTGGCTGGTATCCCATACCTTCTCGATGCGCGTGGTGCTCCCGCACACCAGATCCAACCGATCGTCGCCGGAGAGCTCGGCCAGCACGCCATAGTCACAGTTGTCGAGACTGGCGTAGTCGACACCGGTCGAATCATCGTAGACGAATGTTCGTGACCCGTCGGCGGTCACTTCCTGCCGGAAAAACGCGCTTGGCTGCAGATAGACATACGTCGGCGTGTAACGGGCCGCCACCATCACGTCGAGGTTGCCGTCGTCGTTATAGTCCAGCCAAACCGGGGATCGGCCGCCGATCGGCAAGCATTCCGGGCTCGAGCAGACGTCTGGATCAAACGGGTACTTGAATCCCAGTTCCGGGAATCGGTTGATTAACCGTCCCTTGCCGTTGTTGATCCAAATGGGAAGGTCCCAACTGGCACCGGTGACTTCGAGCACGTCGAAGTCGCCGTCGTTGTCGAAGTCCGCCGAGCCCACCCCATGGGTGTCCATCCGCCCGTCCCAATTCGCGATCGCCAGTAAGCCTGCAGGTTGGTCGAAGTCCTCGATGTACTCCTGAAAGGTCCCGTCGCCCTTATTCAGATAGATGACCGTCGGCGTATATTGGTGCTTGCCGAGCCAGATATCGGGGTAGCCATCGGCGTTGAGGTCAACCCAAGCCGTTCCGAACGTCTCCCCGGTATCCGTGATACCCGCTGCTGTATTCGCCTCGATGAAACGAAACGCCGCATCGGCGCGCGCCGCCGAAAGCATAATCAAAGCAGTGGCGAGGCCTGTTGCCGTCGTTCTTCCAATCATGAATTGTTTGCTCCTGGACCCTTCAAAAAACACGCTTTCTCCCTGTCGTTATGTTGTACGTGGACATTCCCGCCCACGCGTTGGGGAATCGCTGAGTCACTGCGTTTCCCGTCCGGGCCGGGGATGGCCCGGCATGCTCAAGCGCGACAAGCGCTTAACGTGAAGCGGTCCGGAAGTCGTACCTCTCGGACCGCGAGCCGGTCAAATGCGGAAAGGGCATTCGATCGGCATCTTCTTGCATCGTTGCCCACAACGACCGTGCGCGTGGATCGCGCAACGTCGCAATTCACAACACTCGAGCAAACCGCGATAGCCCTTATAGACTATCGGAAAGCGCGTGCCGGCCGGAAACAAACCGGACCTTAACCGATGTTCCGCTTTCCGAGCGCCGCCAACTCGCGTGTCGGCGAAACCGCGGTGCAGCAGTCATAAAGGCGATCCTTCCCCAGTCCCAAGTGCTCTAGATCAGCGCGATCAACCCGTATACAGGAGGCTCGCCGAATGTTTGCGATTCTCGGCTCGGACATGGCGCGCGCTTCGAACCGGCCGCTGGTGTAAGAGCGACGGTGCGGAGATCGCCGCTTCGCCAGGCTGACGAGTTGTCATTTGCTGGAAGAAGTTACGCGAGGGACAGCAGCTTAGGACAACAACAGCAATCCCGGCAAGCAGCAAAAGAACATATTTGGGCGCTGCAGGTAGTGTCGAAGACCGCGGGAATACCGGCCGCTCCACGTCCACACCACACGGAAAGCAACCCTGCCTAGCCGATGGATTTTGGATTAGCTACGGTCCAATGCCGAACAATTCAAGCCGGCGACGGCGCAAAAGCGAGCTCGAATAGCAAAAGGCGTTCTCGCGGACCTTCGGCACGGCGCCCGGGCGCGTCCCTGTGCCCGTAACTCGCCGGCCTGAAATCGTCCTTGGTGAGCGTTATGATCGTCGAGAGCGTGACCTTGTGTGCGCGCTAGGGCGCGCACGCCCCCAGACCCGGCAGGCTGAACGGGGCGGGCACCGGGAGATCGGAAGAGCGTCGTGTAGGGA
>JBGSTR010000013.1:0-2742 GCA_041736365.1 Chromatiaceae bacterium
ACCGCCAACGCCGTCATCGCGCGCGCCGAGCACTGGTACGGCGCCCTCGTCGTCGAGCCGGGGCTGGTCGAGACCAGCTACCGCATCACCCTGCCGAACGCGGAGGACGTCGAGCGCGCCGGCGCCCTTTCGCCACTCGCCGCGCTGCCCTTGTGGACCTGGGTGGCGGGTCGCCTAGACGTCATCTGGGCGGCGTTCCACCAGGCACTCCAGCGACTCGCCATGCTCGTCGCCTGGTGGCCGTTTCTCCTGCTTTTGATTGCCGCTGCCTGGGGCGATGGCTGGGTGCGCCGTCGCATCCGCCAGGCGGGATTCGCCTACGCGAGTCCCCTCGCGCATGCCTACGCCTTGCGGGGGATTTTGATCATCCTGATGCTGCTGGGCCTGGTGCTGTTTCTGCCGGCGCCGCTGCCGGTGCTTGACGTGCCCGTCGTCGCCGCGCTGATGGGACTGTTGGTGGGCGCGGCCGTGGCCAACGCGCAGAAGCGCCTGTGACCATCGGGGCGGAGTAGACGCTACCCGTCACCCCGCGGCCTCCACCGGCTCCAGCAGCCCGGGGCCATCGTTGCGGGGACTGTTCACCTGCCGGGAGACGGGATGCATCGTCCAGGGTGCCGCAGCGGCTGGTTTCAGCATGGCCAGGAGTCCGTCCGCGTCCCTGTTACCGGGATCGAGCCATGCGGCATAGTCCTCCCGCCCCAGGATGACGGGCATCCGGTCGTGGATCGCGCGCACCAGCGCGTTGGCGTCCGTGACGATGATGGTGCAGGACTCGATGGTGTCGCCCTCTGAGCCGTGCCAGCGTTCCCAGAGTCCCGCCATCGCGAACGGCTCGCCCCCCGCCCGGCGGATCAGAAACGGCGTCTTGCCGCCTTCACCGGCCCTCCACTCGTAGAAGCCCTCGGCCGGAATCAGGCCGCGTCGCTGCTTGAAGGCGTTGCGATAGGCGGGCTTGGATTTGACCGTCTCGGCCCGTGCATTGATCATTTGAAAGCGACTGTCCGGCCCCTTGGACCAGGCAGGCACCAGACCCCAGCGCAGGGGGACGAGCTCGCGCTTTCCTTCATCGGTGCTGCGGATGGCGAGGACCGGCTGCGTCGGCGCGACGTTGTAGCGCGGCGTCGCCTGGCAGATGACGTCCAGATCGAAGTGGCTGGCGTAGATCTCCGGATCGGAGTACTGCACGAAACGGCCGCACATCGCGATCTCCTGTGCTGATGAATGACAATGCCCGCGCTCTCCGAAAAGCTAGCATCTCACTTGAGGTCCCGTAAGCGGGCACGCAGAGATTCATCAACGCAAAGGGTACTGATCACGGGAAGCAACCGCGACCTCGGCCTTGAGTGGGTGCGCCAGTGCGCCCGTGGGGGGATGGCAACGCGCCAATGCACGGTCTCGACCATGAGCTCAAATCGCGCGGCATCGGCGTGCTCCTGCTGCACCCCGGTTGGGTGCGCACCCGCATGGGCGGCTCCGGCTCCTCCCCATCCATCAGCCCCGAGGGGCGCGTTTCCGGCATGCTCTCCCTCGCGGATCGCTACGAGCTGAACCTGTCCGGCGGCTTCTTCCGCCTCGATGGAGTTCGGATGCCCGAGTGACCGGTGCGGTAAGCTTCGTACAAACTCCTGGCCCTGAACCGACGGTCAACGTGGGCTACGCGACCCGAACTTTTATCCTCGGACCGGACGGCACCTTGTACCGGCTGGCGAGCGCGAAGTTCTCCCGCATGGTCGATGACCCGGAAAGCCATCGACTGGAGCGGTTCGCCGGCCAGCGCGTGCGCATGGCCGAGGCCATTGTCGAGGTTCGTGATCGGGCACCCTGCGCGGTCGTTCGGCTCGTCTACCAGATGCTCGGATTCGACGCGGAAGGGCGGTTGGACCGCGCCACGTTCATACGCCAGAACGCGGCGCTGGCGGAGCTGGCGATGAGTCGCGTGATACCTCGATTGGAGGCGGAGAGAACGGACGTTGTCGACGCCGGCAGCCGCTTCGTCGCGCGCGGCGGGTCCTGGCAGCCGTCCGCGGCGCTGGAGCGGCAGATCCTGCGCGCTGCGCTCGACGAGACGACGTGCCAGCACCTCTAGCGCAACCGGGCTCAGGCGTCAGAAAGGCTGACCTGGAGGACGGCGCGCTCTTCCTGAACCGAGCTGGCGCAGCGACGGCTTCATGCTGGAACCTGACGCTCGGGACCGATGCCCTGGCTGACCGCTAAGGACGCATTGCCGTCACTGGCTGCTGGAGCGTCGATCTGCCAACATTTCCGGAGTGCGGACGCCCGGCTGCGATGTTGCGCGGGCGGTTCCCGGAGAAGCTCCGGGTCACATATTCGACGGCGAGGCTGGACGACCAACCCGATTCTCTTTCCGATCTCTTGCTGGTCATTGTCCGCAGCCCATAGGAAACGGGATGGTTGCTGCGCTCAGGCCGGCGGCCATACCTCCGGCAGCCTGCTGTCGCTTTCTCCCCCTTGCCTTCCCAGTCGCTGTCGCACGGTGACGTTGGCTACAGCCGCGATGTGCGTGTCAGCTTCGCAAACTTGACGCCCTTGAGCCCGCCGATCTCGGCGGCGATATGCTCGATTTCAGCTGGGCGGCCCTTCAAGATGATAGCTTCCAGACAGTTGTGGTGGTCGAGGTGCACGTGGGTGCTGCATAGCACGTGCACGTCCTGATTATGCTGGATGTCGATGAGCTTCTGTGCCAGCTCGCGTTGGTGATGGTCGAAGGTGATGACCAGGACC
>JBGSTR010000049.1:0-1547 GCA_041736365.1 Chromatiaceae bacterium
TCCAGTAAGGACGCGTCGCCCTCGGCGACGGGATCCGCGGCGGTGGGCGCGATCGCGGGGTTGATCAACAACCAGATCCCCAGGGCACCGGCGAGCGTGCCACCGGCGAACACGGCCAGGGCTGGAATCAGCGTGGATTTCATCGTCAAGTCAGATCCGGAAGTCATCGCCGCGGTTTTGGCTGCCCGGCCCGGCCAACAAGCCGGGACCCGCCATTGCGACCGCGTACGGGTCGAGTGGTTCCGCACCGCCGCGCGGCGCGGGCCGAGCTCTTGAGTTGGCGCCGCTTGCCCACCACACAAGGGGTTGAGTCGCAACCTGCCGCGCCGGACAATGGCGGTCGAGACCCCGGCGGCCGGGGAGTGGTCAGCGATGAATCCGCGTTGGTTTTCATGCACAAGCCCCGATTTATCTCTGCAACCCGGGTCGAAGCACCGCCGCCACGACCCACGCAACGCGAAACGCGCCCCACACCAAGAGTCACCAGGTCCCGATGAACGCGAATAGATTTAACGTCTTACTCTGGATCGGCATCACATTATGGCTGCTCGTGATGCTCAACGGCATGCGTCCCGGCACTCAAATCGAGCCGCGAAGCTTGAGCTACAGCCAATTCATCCAGGAGCTCTCCGACGGCGCGATCGCCGAGGTGAACATACAAGAGGAGACGATCAAGGGCACGCGCACGGACGGCTCGCATTTCGAGACCTACAATCCGGGCGACTCCGGTCTGGTCGGCGATCTGCTTAAGCACGATGTCACGATCCACGCGGAGCCGCCGTCCCAACCCAGCATAGTCGCTCAAATGTTGGTGGCGTGGCTCCCCTTCCTGGTGCTGATCGGCATCTGGATTTGGTTCATGCGTCGCAACATGGGCGGAGGCGGCTCCGGCGGCATCTTCACCTTCGGCAAAAGCCGTGCGCGGCAGCACGCCGAGGGCGAGGTCAAGGTGACGCTGCGCGACGTGGCCGGCGTGGAGGAGGCCAAGGAGGAGGTGGGCGAGCTGGTGGAGTTCCTGCGCAACCCGCAGAAGTTCTCCAGCCTCGGCGGACGTATCCCGCGCGGCGTGCTCATGGTTGGCCCCCCGGGCACCGGTAAGACCTTGCTGGCGCGTGCCATTGCGGGCGAGGCGAAGGTGCCCTTCTTCAGTATTTCGGGCTCGGACTTCGTGGAGATGTTCGTCGGCGTCGGCGCCTCGCGTGTTCGGGACCTGTTCGAGCAGGCGAAAAAGAGCGCGCCCTGCATCATCTTCATCGATGAAATCGACGCGGTCGGCCGTCGTCGCGGTGCCGGACTCGGCGGCGGACACGACGAGCGCGAGCAGACCCTGAACCAGCTGCTGGTGGAGATGGACGGCTTTGCCGGCAACGAGGGCATCATCGTCATCGCGGCCACCAACCGCGCCGACGTGCTGGACCCGGCGCTGCTGCGGCCGGGACGCTTCGATCGCCAAGTGGTCGTCGGCCTGCCGGATCTCACCGGGCGCGCGGCGATTCTGGAGGTCCACATGCGCAAGGTACCGCTCGCCGACGACGTCGACGCGCGCA
>JBGSTR010000051.1:0-1956 GCA_041736365.1 Chromatiaceae bacterium
GCGCTGGCGCGTTTCCACGAGCATCGCGCACGCAATCTGGTGTTGGCACTGAGCACCGCCGAGGGTCTGCCGCCCGGCCCCGATCGTGAGCGGCGCTGTGGGCGTCTGCGTCGCAAGCTTGAGAGGCGCGACCGGAATCCAGGGCAGGCGAGCGCCTCGCTCGCCGCTAGGTCCGCGGATTCAGATCCGGCCGATCAGAGAGACGAATTGGTAGCAGACGAGGCAGGCGTAGAAATTGAAGAACGCGGTCAGGAAAAGACCGGTGCGCATCCGATTCAGGAACCGCGAGCGCGATACATAGACCAGGGTGAGGACGCCGAGCGCGGTCAACAGCATCTTCCAAATGGTGAAGGCCTGGACGCCCTGGTTCAGCGCCGCCGCCATGATTGGATTGGCCTCGTAAAATCCATGCTCCATGAGCCTTAGGGTGAGCATCGCGTCGGCGCAGCTAAGCAGCATCGTGCCGACGGCGAGAAAGAACAACCAGGGGTGATGCCAGTCGGTGAAGATCGGCGGTGGCTCGGAGATCCGGCGGGTTGTACGGCGTCGCGATCGGCAAAAACCACAGACGACCGTGCGCCAGGTGAAGGTCCGCCGATCCGCGACCCCGCGCTGGTCGGCGAATGTGCCCGCAAGCTTCAATCCGTTCAATTGCCGCCCCCGCTGTGCGCCGAGATCTTCCGCGGTTACCGTGACCGAGCTCGCAGTTCGTGCGCAGCGCGGCCGTTCGTTGCAGTGTAGTCTTTCTACGCTCGCGTAGCCGGACAAGCGCCGAGCGGCACGATGCCTTTCGGTGCCGCAGGATCAACCGAAGCTGTCGCGCAGATCCACCAGGAACCGATCCGCCGCGTTCAGCTTGATGAACCCAAGTCGGGGATACTCGATGTCCATGATGAAATAGAGCGTGAGCGAGATCAGCGCCGCGAAGACGAGCATGTGGAGCCGGGGACGCGCCTGGCTGGCCATCGCGTGCCCCGCCAGCAACCCGGCCATGACCGCAAGCACGATCAGCAGCCACACGATGGATGCCGGCACGTGCAGTTGCGACGACGCGATGCGGCTGCTGGACAAATCGAACATGTCGTTGATCGGCGGCAACAAGAGGCTGGCCACCTGAGGTCGGCCGTCGCGCGAGGTGGCGTCCACGGCAAACCGCCACAGATCCGCCTGACGGGTTTGCAGGTCCGCTATGGCGGCCTCGACTTCCGCCGGATCCTCCGCAACTTCGGTAAGGTGCAACAGCGCGTCCATGTAGAGTCGGAACTTCTCGCGCAGCGGCGGTTGATCGGCGGCCGGCAACAGGTCGATCCGCAGCCATGCGGTGCCGATGGTATTGGCCTGATCGACGATCATGTCGCGCCGATGGTCGTAGCGGGACGCCGCACTCGTGAAGGTGAAGGCGATCAAAAGCCCGAGCAACGCGAACACCGCGCCTTCCACGGCGCCACTGCCGGCCTTGGCGTCTTCACCCTCGGTGGCGATTCGACGCTGCCCGAGACGTCGCCCGATCGCCAGCGCGATCAATAGTGAGAGGAATAGGCCAGCGGCCAAGAGTGCGGATTGCAGTATGGGGCTCATTCCCATTCGCTCGGTGGATCAAGAGGCCGCAGACTATAAGTGCCGACGTGTCGTTTCGCCAGTGGACCGCAGTGCGGAGAAACCGGCGGGGGCCGCGTGATACCCTCCCACGGGTGATGGATCGAGCACTGTTTACCGACACCCGCCGACGCGCACGATGACGCCGGTCCGCATTCGCCGTATGGACGCCGGCGCGGGTCTAGGCCAACGCGAGCCCGTCAATGCGAGTGAGTTGTTGCGCGGCCTCTATGCCCGACGCGGAGAGTCGCGCGACTCCGATGCGCTGAGTCTGGGCGGCCTAGCTCCGTATGACGCCCTGCGCGACATCGAGCGGGCGGTCGAGCTAGTCGCCGCTACCCTGCGCGCCGAACGCTCGAT
>JBGSTR010000065.1:0-3965 GCA_041736365.1 Chromatiaceae bacterium
GAAGGGGGCGTCGGCGCCGCGTTCGTGGGCGACAACTGCAGGCTGCCGTCGATAAGGACCTCCACCTGCCAACCGGCCGCACGCAGCGCGTCCGCGAACGACTGCTCCCCCGGCGGCCGATCCGCGGCATTGGCAGCCAACGCGTTTCCTCCAAGCAGAAAAACCAGGGCCACACCCAACACCGCGGTTCGCTGTTTTTGTCCCACTCTCCTTCCTCCCCGTATACTCAGGTTGTTCGAATTGTGCTGGCGCATGAGCAATCCGCGTGCCGAGAACGTACGTGCCGCGGGGCTCCCCGAGGGAGGACGCGACGACTGCCCCAGATCTACCTCGCGGGGGAACCAGCGCGCCGAAGGGAGGTAGCGCACGCGGCTTTTTTCTGCCAAATTGTCAGCAGACCGTAACACCCTGTCGTTACGCTACGGTCATTTGGCGAGCGGTCGCGAACCGCCGCCTTGGCGCCCGGCAACCAAGAACCAGTGACCTGTCATGCGTTGGCTGAACGAGAGCCTGAACCGAAAGTTTGCCGCCGGCACCGCCGCGGGTCTGCTGGTCAGCTCTTTGGTGTTCCTGGTGCTCTTCCTGAGCCTCTACCGCGGGCAGCTTGAGCATGAGCGCGGAACGGCCGCCAAACAGGTAACGCGCCTACTCCAGACGTCGCTCGAGAACGCCATGCTCAAGCGCGACCTCTCCGGCCTGCAAGACATCGTCGATCGACTCGGCCGGGAAGACGGCATCCGTGGCGTCATGATCGCCAACCCTCGCGGCGACATTCGTCTCGCCACCGATCCGAGCCGATACGGCACGCCAATGGCGGCGGATGCACCCAGCGCCGACAACAACACCTCCGCGCGGTTCATTGACGATGCCGACGGTCATCCGATTCTTCGCAGCGTAAACCCGGTGCGCAACAAGCCGGTCTGCGAGGAGTGTCATGGTCCGGTTGCCACGAATCCCATCAACGGCATCCTCTACGTGGACTTCGACGCGGACCCGATTCGGGCTCAGGCACGCGCCACCACCCTGCTGCTGATGGGCGCCGGTGCCTTGATCGTGCTGATCAACCTCGCCGGCGGCTGGTGGTTCATTCGCAGGTTTGTGATCCAGCCGATCGGGCAGCTCTCGACGGTCAGCACGAGACTATCGGCGGGCGACTTGGGGGCGCGTGCGTCGGTTCCCGGCGACGACGAGCTGTCGCGGCTCGGCGGGAGCTTCAACCGGATGGCGGAGTCGCTGGCGCACAAGATCGGCGAGCTAGAGGAGCACAAACAGTTCCTGCAGGGGCTGGTGGACGCCATCCCCGAGGGCATCCGCGTGATCGACCAGGATTTCCGCGTCGTCGTCGCCAATGCCAACTATCGCGAACAGCTTGGATTCGGCGACGGAAGGGTGCCGCCCGAGCACTGCTATGCGGCGACCCACGCGCGCGAGGCGCCGTGCCCCGAATCGATGATCACCTGCCCGTTGCGCGAAGTGACCCGCACCGGATCGGCCCTGCGCGTGGTACATCGCCATACCCGCTCCGACGCCGTCCAGCTAGATGTCGAGCTCTATGCCGCCCCGATGCGCGTTGTCCGAGACGGCGTTGAGCAGCTCTTCGTGGTCGAGGCAATGCGCGATCTCGGGCAGGAAATTCGTTTCTCGCACGAGCAAAAGCTCTCGGACCTCGGCCGCCTCGCCGCTGGCGTCGCCCACGAAATTCACAACCCGCTCGCGGCCGTAAGCATGGCGGTGCACGCCGCGGATCGGGCCATTGGCGCGGATCCACCCGAGTTGGACGAGGCGCGCGACTACCTGGCGACGGTCGAGCAGGAGATGGAAAAGTGCATCGAGGTAACCGAGCGCTTGCTGAAGCTCAGCGTACCGGCCCAGGGGCATGAGGAGCTGATCTCCGCGGACGGAATCATCACCGACACATTGAAGCTGCTGCAGTGGGAGACACAGTCGGGCGGGGTGGAGGTAGCGCTGGAGATCGAAGAGGCGCCGCTGCGCGTTCTTGGCTCGGACAGCGATCTGCGCCGCGCGGTGCTCAACCTGGCGCAAAACGCATTGCATGCGATGCCCGCCGGGGGCACCCTGACCGTGCGTTGCCGCCGGTGTGCCGGCGCGGTCGAAATCGAGGTCGAAGATACCGGAATCGGTATCGATCCGGCAAACCGGATGCAGATTTTCGAGCCGTTCTTCAGTCGGCGGGCGGACGGTGTGCACGGCACCGGTCTGGGCCTGCCGATTGTCAAGAGCATCGTGGAAAGCCAAGGCGGCACGGTCTCGTTCGACAGCGAGCCGGGAAGAGGATCTCGCTTCCGCCTGAGCTTTCCCGATGCGGACATCGATGTGGAGCCCCTCGCGTGAAGAAACATATCCTCGTCATCGAAGACGATGTCGTCCTCAACCGACTGGTGCTCAAGCACCTTGAAGCTCAAGGTCATGAAGTGACCGGTGTACGCGGCTGGGTGCAGGCCGACGAGGTTCTGGCGAACCGCGAGCCGCACCTGCTGGTAACCGACGTGCGACTTCCGGACGGAGACAGCCTCGAACGGCTTCCGGAGCTGGTCAAGTCCATGCCCGTGATCGTCCTGACCGCCTACGGCTCGGTGCGCAATGCGGTTGCGGCCATCAAGGCCGGTGCCTTCGAGTATCTGGTGAAGCCCATCAGCCCGGAGGAGCTGGCGCTCGTAGCGCGGCGCGCCCTGGATCTCGCCGACCTGCGCAACGACCATCAGTTCTGCCGTCGCCGTCTCAAGGCAAAGGAAAGCGGCAAGAACTTCATGGTCGGTGTCAGCGCACCGCTGCTCAAGGTCAAAGACACCATCGACGCGGTCGCGCCGTCGGGTATGACGGTGCTCGTTCAAGGCGAAAGCGGCACCGGCAAGGAGCTGGTTGCACGAGCGATTCACGATCAGAGTGAGCGCGCCAAGCGGAACTTCGTCGCCGTGGACTGCTGCACACTGCAGGAGAAGCTCTTCGAATCGGAGCTTTTCGGCCACGAGAGGGGCGCCTTCACCGGGGCGGAGAAGCAGAAACGGGGTCTGATTGAGGGCGCCGAGGGAGGAACCCTGTTCCTCGACGAGATCGGCGAGATCGATATCGGCATCCAGGCCAAGCTGCTGCGGGTGCTGGAGACCGGCATCTTCCGGCGCGTCGGCGGAACGCGTGACTTGGAGGCCAATATCCGCATCGTCGCCGCCACCAATCGGGACCTCACCGCGATGAGTGGCGAGGGGACCTTCCGACCCGACCTCTTTTACCGGCTAAGTGCCTTCGTGATCGACACTCCGCCGCTGCGCGAACGCCGCGAGGACATTCCCTATCTCGCCGAGCACTTTATCCAGAACCACAATTTCTCGCGGCGGATCGAAAAGCGTCTATCCAACGGCGCAATCCAAAGACTGACCGCTTACGACTGGCCCGGGAACGTCCGCGAGCTCAAGAACCTGGTCGAGCGCGCCATCATCCTTTCGCGCGACGCCAAGACCATCCGCCCCGAGCATCTCGCCTTCAGCAAGGGTTTCGGTAAGAGCAATCCATTGATCACCGTAACCTTCGATCACGATCCGACACTCGACGAGCTCCAGGCGGAGTACCTCAAGATCCAACTGGCGAAGTTTTCCGGACACCGCGCCCGGGTCGCCGAGGTGCTGGATGTGAGTGAGCGCAACATCTACCGGCTGATTCGACGCTACGGGCTGAGCGAGGCGTAAGCGCTAGCGCGCGCGAAGGAATCGCGGCTTCCCGTTGCTCACGACAACGGCACCCGATAGCGCCGCCACTCGATCCCCAGCTTGCGCATCCGCGCGCGAAGCGTATGCGGGTTCACGCCGAGCCGGCGAGCGGCGCCGAAGGGCCCCTCGATGCGTCCGAGACTGCTGCTCAGGGCGTGCTCGATGTGCCGGCGATTGACCTCGTCCAGGGTCTCTTCCGACGCTTCGTTTGCCGCTCGGCGCCGCTCTTGCGGCGCGTCCGGG
>JBGSTR010000084.1:0-18510 GCA_041736365.1 Chromatiaceae bacterium
GGCGAACCCCTGCGGATTGCGCGCGACCGTGGTGGCGACGAATTCGCTCGCCTCCCACACGCGAGCGCGATTGCCCGCAAAGCCCTCGTCCGCGGGGATCGCGACGCCCTGCCCTTGCGCCCAGTCGCACCATTCGCGCCACTGGGCCTCGGTGATCGCCTCGGGTGCCGCATCCTGGTTCATTTGCGTTTCATGTGTCCGTTGCGGGCGAGACCGATCGGGGGTACTCGCACGGCGGCAGCCGCACCCACGCGCCCGATCAGAGCGACTCCAGGGTGTACTCCGCGCCGATGCTCACCGAGGCACCCGGCGCAACCTCTACTACCTCGCTGGCCGTATTGACCGTTTCGACACAGATAAACCGCCGGTAGTCCTCGTCGTCGAGGTCCGCCATCGCGCGCGCCGTCTCGATCCACGGATTCCACACCACGCAGGTGCGGCTGCCCTTGCTGTCGATGCGCACCCGGCGCTTAAGGCTCGGGTCCTCGATCGTCAGGGTCGGGCCGACCCCCTCGTAAATGCGATTGACCTCCGCGCCGACCGTCACCGGCCCATCCTGGTCAACCACGGCGTCGTTGGCGCCAGCAGCCTTATCGATATAGCGGCAACCCTCAAGCCCAAGGACGCTGACGCGCGTCGCATCGCCCACCTTGAAGTAGGTGTGCAACCCCTGGGTCAGGTTGAAGGGTGCGCTACCCGGATTGGTCGTCGTCAGCACCAGCGAAAGCGTGGCGCCCACCGTGATCTCGAGCTCCAAGCGGAACGGGTGCGGCCACAGTCCGAGTGTCGCCGCGTCCTCGGACAACGCCAGGACCACCCGCGTGGTCCCGGAATCGACCGCCTCGGCCGCACTCACGTACCAGGGCCAGCTACGTACAAAACCGTGGGCCGGCCCCCCGGTGCCATGCGGGTCGGCGCCGAACCAGGGCCAGCAGATCGGTACACCGCCCTTGATCGCCTTGCCGACCTCGAAATAGGCCTTCTCACCGACGAACAGCAGATCCTCCGCCGCACCCTTGGGCCGAAACGAAAGCACCTGTCCCGCGTAGGGCGAGATCAGCGCCGAGCCCCGATCATTGGTGATCTCGAGCATCGGCAGCCCGCCCCGCCCGTCGGTCAGACGCAGGACACCCTCGATCCCGGGCTCGGCATTGGTTTCGTCAGACATCAGCTTGCACTCCTAGTCGGCAACTCCGGTTCGCTCCACCACACGGGATTCCGAGACGACCCGCGCGCCCGTTCCGCATGGGAACGCGCGGCAAACCGCAGCAGGAACACCCCGGCCGTGGAGTGGAAACACCCCGCGCAACAGCGCAGGGAGCAAGAGCGAGAGGGTACCGTCGCCGTGTCGGAAGTGGAAGGGCGGGCAGTCGGCAGCGAGTACTATGTACGCCGTCATTCCGGCAGGGATTGCCGGAATCCAGGGGCCATGGACGGAACCCCTTACGTCAGGTTCGATGCGTCAGAATCGTGTTGCGCGTGATGCAAGAGCCAACAATCTGCCCCGGGCGACACCAACTGGCCCCGCAACACGTTATTCCGGCAGGGATTGCCGGAATCCAGACGCCATGGATGAAAGAGTGAGTCCCAGAGTAGAGCCCCGCAAAACTCCTCTCCCGGCTGGTAACCTTTCATCGGCGAGAGCACCCATCGTTCCGTCGGCAGTCTCAGCCGGGCAATAGCGGGCATCGCCTTCGACTGATCCACCACCAAGGCTCGACATCCTTGGGCCACAACGTATTCGGCCATCGGGCGCCCCGAGCCACATCCCAGGTCTAGCATCGTCGAGCCACTCGGCGCTGCCGACAGAACCGCATCGATGTACGCGCGTTCACGTCCAATGAATGCGTTGCGCGCCGCGCTCCATTCGCGAGCTATATTGTTGTACGCGCTCCGATTCCCGAGTCTAGCGAACAAAGCTCAGACGACTGCAACCAACGCCTGCGCCCGGACGCTGGCCCTCCGTCAAAGGCCGTGGCCCTGGGTCGAGTCTCACCGCTTTGGCGGTTCTGTCGAGAGTCCAGCGGTTGTGGGACGGACCGGTTCCTACCCGGCTTTTCTTCTCGGGCTTTCGCCATAGTTATTCCGGTTTTTTATCTCCCCGGTGTTTTCATTTCGCTGGTCCAAGCTTTTCTGCGACAACATGCCGCATTTCAGGCCCCCGAAGCGCCCCGTAAGCTCATCGACAGAAGCTGAGCAGTCGGGTTGGTTATTTCTCGTTGAATCCAACTCCCGGACTTCTCCGATCCTGCCAGCATTCACCGCTGGATGCCGGAAAGGACCCAGGTTGTTCGGCGCATACCGGCCTAGGCCTTTGTTCAATTCAATAGCTCTTCCGGAATCCAGAAAAAACTATGCGCGTCCGAATCCTTCCTTCGCTGATACTGACCCTCATACCACTACTGTCCGGCCAAACGCTGGCAAGCTGCGGTTCGGCCTATTGCAGCTTAGCGACCACCTTTGACGCTCTGGGCATTCGTTTCCAGCCCGGCTTTCGCTTCGATCTCCGAGGCGAGTACGTCGAGCAACAAACCCTACGCTCCGGACGAGAAGAAGTCGCGCCCTCCGGTGAACCCGGCACCGAGACGGAGAAGCGCACTATCAATCGGAACTTGGTCGCATCGCTCGACTACAGTTGGTCGCCGGAATGGGGTGTCGTGGTGCAGGTTCCCTACGTTAGCCGCACCCATGACCATGTCGCAAACGAGCCGGAGGAAGGACCCATTCCTGAGTCTTGGGACTTCGATGGGTTGGGAGATATCCGTGTCATCGGACGTTACCAGATCAATACTCCAACAGGCATGACCACCGGCGTACGTATCGGCATGTCCCTGCCGACCGGTGGAACCGACGTCATCAACGATGAGGGGGTGCAGGCCGAACGCAGTCTCGCCCCCGGCAGCGGAACAACTGGGGTAATCGCCGGCCTGAACGTCAACGGAACCATTAGCACATCGCCGGTTGGGTATTTCGCGTCCGCTACCGGGCAGTGGGCGATAAACAGTCACGCGGACTACCGGCCCGGGTACCAAATTCTTCTCAACGGCGGTGCGAGCTATCCAGCCGCAAAATCCGTTACCGCGCTGGTCCAGGTCAGTGCCCTGTTCAAGGGGCGAGATCAAGGCGCCGAGGCGGAGCCAAGCGATTCCGGTAGCGAACAAGTGTTTCTCAGCCCAGGCCTGAACCTCACCCTAGCCCACAACATTTGGCTATATGCCTTCGTTCAGGTTCCACTCTACCAAAACGTCAACGGCACCCAGCTTACCGCGGACGTTTCCGAGGTGGTAGGGATCAGCACCATCTGGTGATCCGCTTCATCGGCGGCCGAGCGGGTGGCGCGGGCAGGTCGGGTCGGGTTTTAAGTGTGGCAATCCGAAAAATGGTATGAACCTGATCGCAGGCGGCTCTCGGCTTACGCAGTTGGCGTTGGGGTGCTCGATAGCTCGGGGAGCGAGCTAACGCACCCCATCGGATACTCCGAGCCATCCAATCAACGGTATGGTTGGTGCAATGCTGGGCTACCGTGAGGCGGGGTACCCACAGCCGGCCAACGAGCGCGGCGTTTGAAGGCGGCTGTTGCTGTCAAACGCCCGGCGGCGCATTAGACTTCGCCGACACAGACACCTTCGGAGGTGTATCCATGCGTACCAATATCGTTTTAGACGAAAAGCTCGTCGACGAGGCCATGCGCTACGCCAACGTCAGAACCAAGCGGGAGCTGGTGGACCTCGCGTTGCGGGAGTTCGTGGCTGCCCGCCGTCGCCGCGATGTCTCGGAGCTGTTCGTTAAGGTACAGATTGACCCGGACCACGACTACAAGGCGCTGCGCCGCCAGGATGCATGAGGTGACCCATCTCGGCTCGGTGACCTTCTGGCAGCCGCTCGATCGATTGAGACCTACGCGGAGGCGGCGGACCTCTATAGCCGCTGCCGGGCGAGCGGCATCACCGTGCGCTCCACCGTCGATTGCCTGATCGCCCGCCTTGCCATCGAGCACGGTCTGCTGCTGGTACATAACGACCGTGACTACGATCACATCGCCAGCGTCGAGCCGAGGCTCAAATCCGGCCCCAGCCGTGCCCGGCACTGAGCCTCGTGGGCTGGTGCTCGCATTGACGGGCTAGACATGCGCGCAGATCGCGCAACTTGGCAACCCCGGGACGTTTCACCATCCCGTCCTCTTGGCTCCGCTAGCGGCGGAATCGTTCGGCTAGTAGCCGAGGGGCAAAGGCCGGCGCCCACAGGCTGGAACACCTGAAATAATCCGAAGGCATACTCGTCCCGCCGACCCGAATCGGCGGCGGAGTTGAGACATGACAACAGATGCCACGCCGACACCCCTGATCTGGCGCTCGGTGGGCGAGCACGGGGTCAGCGACGATCTGGACGAGCACAATGGCGCCGTCGTCGCCGCATTCTCGCGCATGATCAAGGCGGGCGATCGCGAGGCCGTGACCAAAGCGCTGAAGCGCTGGCCCCCGGCGCATCTCGTGGCCTTGTTCGTGCACCTACCGCTGAAGCGAGCACGGGTGCTCATCAATTGGCTCGATCACTATCAGGCGCGGGTCGTGGCGGAGCTGAATCCAGCCTTTCGCGACGCGCTGCTCGAAGACGTCACGGTGCAGCGCCTGGCAGAGGTGCTGGACGGACTGGAGCCCGAGGAGGCGGCGAACGCCCTACGGGACTTACCCGACGAGGTAGTGCAGCAGGTGCTTCCGCGTCTGCCCGATCGGGCGGCCATCGAGTCGTTGCGCGGCTACGTGGAGGAGTCGGCCGCCAGCATCATGAGCCGCAAATTCGTCGCCGTGCCGCCGGATTGGACGGTCGGCCAAGTCACCGCCGAGATCCGTGCGCACGCTAGGGAGATCGAGCGGCTTTACGCGGTTTACGTGGTCGACGCCGAGCATCGACCGCTCGGCTATCTCCGGCTCCGCGACCTGCTCCTGTCGCCACGCGAGGCGGTGGTCCGCGACGTCATGAACACCGACTTCATCGCGGTCGGCCCGGATACCGACCAGGAGGCGGTTGCCAAGCTCGCCGATCGCTACGAGCTGACGGTGGTGCCGGTGGTGGATCGCGGCGGCCGGCTGATCGGTCGCATCACGCCTAAGCAGCTGGGCCGCGTGCTGCGCGCCGAGGCGGAGGAGGACCTCAACCTCATGGCGGGTCTACCCGCCGACACGCGCCCGGACGAGTCGATCGGACGGATCGTGCGCGGGCGCATTCCGTGGCTTTTGATCGGGCTCGCCGGGGCATCCATGTCCGCCGCCGTGGTCGGGGCCTTCGAGGACCAGCTTGCGAAGGCCGCTATTCTCGCAAGCTTCATCCCCATCGTGATGTCGATGGCAGGCAACGCCGGCATCCAGGCGGCAACGGTCGCCGTTCAGGGCATCTCCACGGGCACCGTCGCCTTCGGGGACTTGGGCTGGCGACTAGCCAAAGAGCTCTCGGCCGCGCTCGCGAACGGCGCCATTGCCGCAACCGTCCTGATCGCGCTGGTGCTCGGGATTGCGCGCGTGGCGGACATCGATGCGCCGCTGACCCTGGCACTCACCGCCGGGCTTGCGCTGTTGACGGTGGTCGTAGTCGCCGTGGCGGTCGGCGCGTCCATCCCGGTCGTTCTCGATCGGCTCGGAATCGATCCCGCAATGGCCACCGGGGTGTTCATCACCACCGGCAACGACATCCTGTCGGTAATGATCTTCTTCTTGCTCGTATCTCTCTTCTATCTGTAGGACGCCGCCGGAGGGGACGGCCGCCTCGGGTTCAATGGGCCCGCCAAGCGCGGTTGACCTATGCGGTCGTGGCGCGCCGGTCTTCCTCGCGGCCAGGGACGGGCTCGTCGACTCAGTAACGCTTGGGAACGTGCAGCTCGGGCGGCAACACCTCGCGCTCGTACTCGGGGTTGAACACGCGCTCCGGCAGGGTGATCGGCTCGTGCGGGACGTCCTGGTAAGGGATCTGATCGAGTAGGTGGTGAATGCAGTTGAGCCGCGCGCGCTTCTTGTCGTTGCCTTCAACGATGAACCACGGCGCCTCGGGCATATTGGTCCGCGCGAAGGTCTCCTCCTTCGCCTTGGTGTACGCCTCCCAACGCACACGCGATTGGAGGTCCATGGGGCTCAGCTTCCACTGTTTCAGCGGGTCATGGATGCGCATTAGAAAGCGCAGCTGCTGCTCCTCGTCGGTGATCGAGAACCAGTACTTGATCAGCCGGATACCCGAGCCGACCAGCATGCGCTCGAACTCGGGCACATCCTGGAAGAACTGCTCGACTTGCTCGGGGGTCGCGAACCCCATCACCCGTTCCACGCCCGAGCGGTTGTACCAGGAGCGATCGAACAACACGATCTCGCCCGCGGCAGGAAGATGGGGCACGTAGCGCTGGAAATACCATTGGGTGCGTTCGCGATCGTCCGGCTTGTTCAGTGCCACGACGCGGCAAATACGCGGGTTGAGTCGCTGGGTAATGCGCTTGATGACACCGCCCTTGCCGGCGGAGTCGCGCCCTTCGAAGATCACGGCGATCTTCTCGCCCGTGTGCTCCACCCAATCCTGGAGCTTGATCAGCTCGGCCTGGAGCGCCAGCAGTGCCCTGAAGTAGGTCGCGCGATCGATGGTGGGCGGATGCTTGCGTTTGTAGATCTTGCGCAGCTCCATCGATAGGGCCGGCTCGGAGATCTCCAGCTCGTAATCCTCATCCAGGGCGTCCTCAAGCTCTGCCTCGATCCAGTCTTCGCCTTCGTAATCATCGACAACGCGCGTCATCATGGGGGCTCCGTTCCGGGATGTATCAATGGTGCTCCCGGATGCGCGACTTGCCGCGAGAATGCCGGGCTGCCGGAGGCGAAACAGTCGCAAAAGTACCATCCACGCCTATCGAAATTGGTGACGAATTTGTGTCATCGCGGTTCGGCACATCTCCCCTCGTTCGAACCACTTGGCGCTGTCGGGATCGCGTCGCGCGTTGAACCCGGAGCGCTTCGCCACTCTCCGTCCCGAGCCGCGCCCAGGAGCCAGTGGCTTGAATGCCGTTGAATCGACGCGCGACGGTCATCAGTTTTTCATTCCATGTCTCTACCATCCCGCCGAAGCCGGATCCTCGTCGAAGAAGCGCGACCCGAGCCCCGATTAAACCCTGTGCGCTTGGCCATCGACGTGCTTCCAACCCACTAAACGGACCTTGCCATGCGCACCGTAAAGATCGCCGCCGAGCCTGTCTGTCCCGACCCCGTCGCGAGCACCGCAACCGACCCCGTGCACGAGCACATTCGCACCGGCATGTCCAAGGAGGCCCTTAAGCAGGCCTACATGGACAACCTGTTCTACGTCCAGGGCCGTCCCTGGGACGCCGCCTCCGTCAACGACCAATACGCGGCCGCCGCCTACACCGTGCGCGACCGGCTGCTGGGGCGCTGGGTCAAGTCGGCCGAGGTCTACAAAAAGAACAAGGCGCGCACGGTCTGCTATTTGTCGGCGGAGTTCCTGCTGGGGCCGCACCTCCTGAACAACCTGGTGAACCTGGGAATCGCCCGGGCGGCCCGCGAGGCCGGGGAAGAGCTCGACCTCAACTTTCGCGACATCATCGACGCGGAGGAAGAGCCGGGACTGGGCAACGGCGGTCTCGGGCGGCACGCCGCTTGCGACATGGACTCCATGAGCACGGTCGGCATCCCGGCGATCGGCTACGGCATCCGCTACGAGTTCGGCATCTTCGACCAGGTGATCGAAAACGGCTGGCAGGTGGAGAAGAGCGATACCTGGCTCAAGAGCGGCAATCCCTGGGAGCTGCCCCGCTACCGGTTGCGCTTCCCGGTCAAGTTTGGCGGGCACACCGAGCGCTACCAGGATGAGCATGGCGATCTGCGGGTGCGCTGGGTCGCCGATATGGAGATCTGCGGCGTTGCCTACGACACGCCGATCCTGGGCTACGGCGTCGGCAACGTGAATCTACTCCGTCTATGGAAATCAGAGGCTCCCGACTCCTTCGATTTTCAGTCGTTCAACGTGGGCAACTATTACGGCGCGGTGCACGCCAAAATCGACGCCGAGACCATCTCGAAGGTCCTGTATCCCAACGACGAGCCCGAGGCGGGCAAGGAGCTGCGGCTCAAGCAACAGTATTTCTTCGTCTCCTGCTCGCTCCAAGACATGGTGCGCCTGCACCTAAACACGGTCGGGCCGCTCGAGAGCTTCGCGGAGAAATTCGTCGCCCAGCTCAACGATACCCATCCCTCCATCGCCGTGGCCGAGCTGATGCGTCTGTTGATGGACGAGCATTGCCTGGGCTGGGAAACCGCCTGGGACATCACCCGCCGCACCTTCTGCTACACCAACCATACATTGCTGCCCGAAGCCCTGGAAACCTGGTCGGTCGCCCTCTTCGAGCGGCTCCTACCCCGGCACATGGAGATCATCTACGAGATCAACCGCCGCTTTCTCGATGAGGTGCGAGTGCATTTCCTGGGAGACGACGCACGGGTCGCTCGGATGTCGCTCATCGCCGAGGGAGACGATCGCCGCATTCGCATGGCCCACCTCGCGGTGGTGGGTTCGAGCGCGGTCAACGGCGTGGCCGAGCTGCACTCCGAGCTGGTGAAGACCACCCTTCTCAAGGACTTCTTCGAGCTCTGGCCCGACAAGTTCCACAACGTTACCAACGGAGTCACACCACGGCGCTTCGTGGCGGTCAGCAACCCTCGACTCACCGAGCTGATCACGGAGGTCTGCGGCAGC
This sequence comes from Chromatiaceae bacterium, assembly GCA_041736365.1. GTDB lineage: Bacteria > Pseudomonadota > Gammaproteobacteria > Chromatiales > Chromatiaceae > JBGSTR01. The sequence goes on from JBGSTR010000084.1 coordinate 8,737, forward strand.
GACCGCTGGCTGCACGACCTCGACGGCCTGCGCGCCCTGGAGTCCCATGCCGACGACCCGCAATTGCAGCAGCAGTGGCGACAGGTCAAGACCGCCGCCAAGCGTTCACTCGCGCTCTGGCTCTCCAAGAACGCCGGGGTGCACCTGGACCCGGAGACGCTCTTCGACGTCCAGGCAAAACGCTTTCACGAGTACAAGCGGCAACACCTCAGCCTCCTGCACATCGTCTCGCTCTATTACCGCATCAAGCAGGACCCCAACCTGCGCATCGCGCCGCGCAGCTTCATCTTCGGCGGTAAGGCCGCTCCCGGCTACGCCATGGCCAAGCTGATGATCAAGCTCATCAATTCAGTGGGCGAGGTCATCAATCACGACCCCGGGGTCAACGGCTTCATCCGCGTCGCCTTCATGCCGAATTTCAACGTCCAAAACGGCCACCTGCTCTACCCGGCCGCCGACCTCTCCGAGCAGATCTCGCTGGCCGGCAAGGAGGCATCCGGCACCGGGAACATGAAGTTCTCCATGAACGGCGCACTGACCATCGGCACCCTCGACGGCGCCAACGTGGAGATCCGCGACGAGGTCGGTCACGAAAACTTCTTCCTGTTCGGGATGACCGCCGATGAGGTTCGCCGACGCCAGTCGGAGGGCTACCGTCCCGGCGACTACTACCAGGGCGACCGCGAGCTCAAGGCCGTGATCGACCTGATCAACTCGGGACTGTTCTCACACGGGGATCCCGATCTGTTCCGTCCGCTTACCGATCATCTGATCCATCACGATCCGTTCATGGTGTTTGCCGACTTCCGCGGCTACGTGGACTGCCAGGCGCAGGTGGGAGAGGTCTGGGAAGATCAGTCGCGCTGGGATCGCATGTCGATCCTCAACGTGGCGCGGATGGGGAAATTTTCCTCGGATCGCTCCATCCGCGAGTACGCAGAGCGAATCTGGCATGTCGAGCCGGTCATGGTGGATTTGGGGTGATCGTTTCGGCGACTCACGGCAGCTAGGGAAACGCTGACTTAAGGCGTTTCCCGTCCAGGCCAGGGATGGCCCGGCATTTTCAAGCACGTTAAGTGCTTGAAAATGGAGCGATCTGAGCGTCGCGCCTCTCGGATCGCGAGCTGACTAAATGCCAGGACGGCATTTAACAGCGTCTCCCTAGCGGGACCCGAAGAAGGATCGGCGCCGCCGAGGTCAGCTCGCGGCGACCATCAGCACACCGGCGCAAATCACCAGCACGCCGAGGGTGCGCAAGGTCGTCACGGGCTCGCCGAGCCAGAAGCCGACGAGCACCGCCAGGGCGAGCCCCAAGCCTTCCAGCGGATAGGCCTTGCTCACGTCCCAACGCGCCAGCACCCCCAGCCATAGGAGCGCACCCAAGGTGTAGAGCGCGAGACCACCGAGAACCTTCAAATTGAGCAGGACGTCGGCGGCTTCCGGCGTTAGCGGCCAGGCGAGGGCCGTCTTCGCCCCCACGCTCGCCATGCCGGCCTTAATCAGAAATTGGGCAGCGACCGACAGCAGGACGCAGCCAAGCGCCGCCAAGGCAGTGCTCATGGACCCTCCTGCCCGCCCCTTACGCCGATGATTGGGCGAGCTCCGTGAGCGCCAGCGGGCGCGGGTGACGGCGGGACACGCGGCTCGCCTGGAGAATTTCGTCGAGAATCTCAGGCACCTCGAAGGCCGCGCGGTTCTCGATCCGGGCGACCCGGGCGCGGAAATCCGGCAGGTTGCCCGCGATCTCGTCCACCGCCGCGGCAACGCTGCGGAAGTTGCGCTCGACGACCCCCACCCCATTGTGGCGAACCCAATCGGTATTCCAGCGCTCCTGGGGCATGGTCCAGGCGTTCCGGGTGACAATCACCGGCAGTCCGCACTGCACCGCCTCGCTCAGGCTTCCCGGCCCGGGCTTGCCGATGAAGAAGTCGGCCAACCGCATCCAGCCGGCAACGTCGGAGGTGTAGCCCACCACCGCGCGGGGGGCACGGGCGGGAAGCGACCGGAGCCGTTCCGCTAGCGACCGGTTTCGCCCACACATCAGGATCAACTGGGTATCCGGCAGGCGTTCGGCGATGCGGATCATCGCCCGCGAGCCGGTGCCGCCGAACAACACCAGCCCCGTCGGGGCATCCGCCGCCAATCCGGCGCGCAGGCGCTCGGCGGAAGGATCCGCCAATACCGGCGCGTAGAAGTCCGGGCGCAGGATCATGCCGCTCACGGAATGCACACGGCCGGGGTCGCAGCCGGCGGCCAGTGCCTGGCGGCAGGCATGGTCCGTGCCGCACACCACGTGCTGATCCAGGTCGGGCTCGATCCAAAAGTGAGGCGGGTGATCCGCCATATCCGTCAGCACGGTGATGAACGGGACCCCCGGACACACAAGCGCCAAGCCGTCGTGCAGCGCACGATTGAAGTTCGGGATCAGAGATACGACCAGGTCGGGACGGGTGCGGTCCCAGTGCGCCGCCAAGCGTTGGACCATGGCGGTGTGCGCCAGGCGAATCCCGCGCTGCAGCAGCTTCAGCTCCTGCTTCAGCCCCAACGTGAAGCCGCTCGCCAGCCGTATGTTGTAGGGGTCTTCAGGCTCCATGCCGGTGACCCGGCGGAACAGCCCCGAGGGGTCCAGGACCTGCATGATGTTGACCATCCGCACCTGCCACGGCCGCCCCTGCCCGCGGATCGTCTGGTCCAAGGCCTGCGCGGCGGCGCGGTGACCACCGCCCGCATTGAACCAGATCAGATCGATGTTTCTAATAACCGGAACCCTCGGCAGTTTACCTAAGCGGCGATGACGGGCCCACCGGTGCTCGACAAAGCGGCTGAACCGGCGCATCCAACAACCCACCGTAGAATATCCGCGATTCGTGTCGCTCCGAAGACGCCCGCGCGACAGTGGCGTGTCCGACGCAGCTTGGGGTTGGCAGTGGTGTGGATCGCCGGAGGGAGGGTCGCGCGGCTGAGTCGTCGTACCGGACCGGAACGGCGTTCTGACGACGGAAGCGCCGCGCCTACCGCCGACCGAGCGGATGAATAACCGACGCCTACGGCACCTATTCCATGGTCTGGTCCTTATTCCGCGCTCCAGGACTTTCCTCGCCGGTTGTGCGTGGAAAAGGTCGGCTTCATAATGTCTTACCTCATTCTTACCAGGTGCCCATGTTGGACACCACTAAGCTCTCATCGAAGGGCCAGATTATTCTGCCCAAGACGATTCGCGACGCCCACGCTTGGCGGAGCGGTACCGAATTCGAGGTAGAAGATACGCCCGACGGGGTGTTGCTGCGTCCGCGCAGGAGCCTAACGCCAACGCGCTTGGACGACGTCGTCGGAAGTCTGAAGTTCGACGGCCCGGCGAAATCCCTGGAAGACATGGAAGAGGCCATAGCCGAGGAATTGGAGGATCGACGTGGGCGCGGTCGATACTAACGTCGTCATCCGACTCCTCACGCTTGACGACGAGAACCAAGCCGCACGGGCAAAGCGACTATTCGCCACCCACAAAATTTTCCTGCCAAAGACCGTCCTCCTCGAAACCGAGTGGGTGCTGCGAAGGCTTTACCACTTCCCGCATGGAGCGGTAATCACCGCCCTGCGCGGACTCGCTGCGCTCGAGAATCTACAGTCCGAAGATCCCGATGCCGCGCGAGTCGCCCTCGACTGGGCGGATCAGGGCATCGATTTCGCCGATGCCATCCACTTGGCCAGCAGCCTGTCGGCAGAGCGATTCGCGACGTTCCACAAGAGGCTCAAGAACCGCGCGGAGCAGCTTCGCGGTGTCGTGATCGACGAGCCATGACCGACCCCGACTCACGGACGCCGCGCGGGCCGAGACTCGCCGTTTACACTCTTGCACCGCCCGTCCCGGGTATTCGTATCTAAAGGGATCTGACCCCTATACCCCTTATGAGACAATGCAGGCCCAACCCGGTCCCACGAACGGACTACAATAAGTTGGGAGCGCCGATGAGGTCAGCGATCATCGTTCTTCTTAATCCCAGAAAACACTCAAACACGTGATCAACGCTCACATCCATAATGTTTTCGGTTCTCTCTGCAATGTCCCCATCGAATCTACTGAAAAGCACACCCTTTGCGTCCTGGGGCACAAAATTTGTGAATTGTTCTGCAACTTCAACTTCCAGTGGAGCGTTTTTTACCTGTGCAAACAGAGAGGTTCCATTAATAAGTCGACCAGCGATATCGATTGTGCACATTGTCCTTCCGGGGCGAATAGATTCGTAGTCCAGCTTCCATTCATCTTCGCCGTTACGCAGACCAATTTTTCTTAGGTACTCAACGCACATCTGCTCGACCATTCTGGGATGCATCAAGTCCGGCGACGGCGTCACAGGAAAGTTTTCTAAGAAATGTCGCGCAATAGGACCGTAGGTTCTGGACGGCACGCACAAAGTTCCGCGCTGCGGTCGAATCGCCAGAAGGACCGGAAAATCGGCGTAAGAAATAACCCTTGTCGTATCGGGGTGCATCTGAAGAGTTACCGGGCTGATTCCATCGACATTTTCAACTGTTGCTCCAGGGGCTATCGTTCCGAGTACGCAACCCAATCCGTTTGCTGCACCTATGAATCCGCCTCCATATTCGGCAAATATGTAACCGCCTTCTGTCCTTATTGTATTTATGTAGCGAAGCGCGGATTTGTAAGTTTGAACCTGCCCACGCGTCGTTCCAAGGAGGTATTCATCTGTGAAGTATCTCGGATTTGGCAACCCTGCATCTTGATCGAAGACATCTTCCCAAGGCGCTTCATCAAAAAAGATCGCGATTCGTCTCTCGTCAAAGAGCCTCTGAGCGACCAACCAAGGTTTCTGATGTCTTATGAAATAGGTCGTCATCGTTTCCCCGATTATCAGGGGTCAGGCATTGGGGTCAGGTCTTCCCTTTTGCCTCTGTCTCATCTTGAAGTGTCAGGCATTGAGCAGGCATTGGGGTCAGGTCTTCCCTTTTGCCTCTGTCTCATCTTGAAGGGTCAGGTCTCGCATCGTTAGCAACCGAAGCCGGCCATGCAATGAGACGAAGCGAAACCTGATATTCGTCTAGCGGACCCCTCACCGGACTTCCTTCCTCTTCCCCTCGATCAATCGACTGATGATCCACACGACGGCGACGACGATTGTGGCCGCGACGGCGATCCAAGTCGAGATCTTGGAGACCAGCCGGATCATGCCGAACTTGGTCCTGGCGTTGTCGTAGCCGAGGCCCCCGAGGAGGCTGATGAACGCGTGGAAGATCCAGGCGGTGAGCATAACCGGGAGGACGGCATAGAGAAAATAGTCCCAGAGACCGGAATCGGCGAGCTCGCTTAGCGCGGTGCCGGCGACCCCCAGAATCACGAGGTTCGTCAACAGGTACACGCCGGTCACCAGCGCTCGGAACAGAATCTCGATGATCTTCCCGGTGGCATGGACGATCGCGCTCCCGATGCCCCGTGCGGGCGCCGCGGGCTCGACGTCGGCAAACTCGGCTTCTTCGTAGTCCCGACGGATCATCCTCGACCTTCTGCTCCGGGCTCAGATAGAAATATGCCTCATCGGTATTCATTGGATTTCCGGATCAGGGAGCCCCGTCGGCGTCCACGATTACCACCGTCGTGTTGTCCTGCGCGCCCGCGCGCTCGACCAGATCGATGACGCTTTGGGCTGGGTCTTGTGCGGATGCATAGGCGCGCGCCACCGCATCCCCGATGCCGGTGTCGCTCAGGTAGGTGGTAACCCCGTCCGAGCACAGCAGCACGATCTCGTTCTTCTTCAGGTGCGCGTAGGCCATGTTGACGGCGAATTCGTCGTCGCTGTATTGCGCGGCGGTCACGGCCTCGAGCAGCCCGGTCGCTACGCTGCCGTAATCGCAGTCCTGCGCATCGGCGGGAAGCTCGCCGTCGTCTTTCAACAACTGGAGGCTCGTGTGGTCCTTGCTCAATCGGCGCGGCCGGCCGGTGCTCTTGTCGATCAGGTAGGCGCGCGAGTCGCCGGTGTTGAGCACAGTCACCACGCCGTCCTTGATCTCCGCCAGCACGATGGTGGACGCGCTGCTCGATCGGAGCGGTCGGCGCGCGGCGGCCAAAGACAGCGCGACCTGGGCCCGCCGGATGAGTTTGGCGTTGAAGGCCCAGCGATCGCGCCAATAGACGCGCGAGGAGCACTGCAGCAGCCGGCGCGACATCGTCGCGGCTTCGGGAGTCGATGCCACGCCGTCGGCGACGCCGACCAGAATCGGCTCGGCGCACGCGATCCGCCCGGATACGCTGTCTTCTTGCTGAACCTCCGTGGCGACCAGCAGCGCATCCTGCTGCTCGGCCGGGGTACCCCGGATCTGGTTGTACACAACGATGTAATCGCTCATTTTCGGCCCCCTATACGCCTTGTCAGATCCTGTTGATTGCATTGCCAGTCGCGCGATCGTCCGTCCGCGGCCGCTCCGCTTCAGGACCCTAAGTTTCGAATTACAAGAAGAACGTTTTGAGCTATCGAACGCTCTTTAGCCGTTCCGCTTCGGGGCCCTACGTCCGAAGCAGATCCGCTGGCCGCACGACCTCGACCGCATCCCCAAACCCCAGCAGCCACCATCTGAGCTCGCCGGTGTCTCGCACGGTTGCCGTGACTCGCACGCGTCCGTCCGGCTCGTCGGTCAGCACCTGATCCTCGCCGAGCCTGGTCTCCCGAAGGTGAAACGCGGCATCGGCGTCGAACAGGGCCTCCAGCTCGATCATCTCCCCACTGTAGAGCGCGGCGAAGTGACCCGCGGCAATGTAGGCATCGATATCGAACCCTTCCGGTCTGCGGGCCGGCTGGTCCGAGATCTCCGCGTGCCGCATGCGGTGCAGGGCCAGTTGCACGACGTCGTCGTAGCTCCAAAGCGTGCAGAGCAGATAGGTCACGGCATCGCGCAGCACCAGTCCCAGCGGGTTGACCTCATAGTCGGTGGCCTCCCTTGCCTCGCGCGGCTGATAGCGGACGCGGAGACGCTTGTCCGAAAGCAGCGCTCGGTAGACGGTCTCCGTCACTCGCGGGTCGACTTCCGGAGCCAGAAGCTTCAGCCCCCGCGGGAGAATGCGCACCTTCTCGGGCCAGTGCGCCATCCCAGGTTGATCGAGGTGATCGAGCACCCCGCGCGCCTGGCGAAAGTGTGGCTCCATCAACCGCAGGGTCGCCGGCGGCAGGACATGGTTCAGAAACCGCTCCGCCACGGCGAATGTCAGCGCCGTGGGGGGGTCCATACCCGGAACGTCCAAGACGGCATCCGCGGCCCAGGACCACCCGAAGGGCTTGCTCCGCATGTCGCAGTGCAGCGGGAAACGCGTCGAGAGCGTGTTCAGGTCGCGCTGGATGCTGCGCAGATTCACGTCGAAGCCCTCCTCGCCCAGCAACCACTCCAGTCGCTTGACCTCGATTTTGCGCGGCGCACGCGGGATCAGACGCAGCATGGCCCATTGTCGCAACAGGGTGTCCGGCATCGGCTCGTTCTCGTGGAGGTATATATGCGCCTGGTCTGCGACAAATTATGTCGCATCGCGTTGCGCCGTCTACGGCTTGTGGTACCGAAGACGACCGAGCGGATCGCCCCCCGGCGTCTTCTACCGGCAAGGGCTAGCGCGGACCATCGGGCCGGCCATTCGCGGGTGCTGCATCGAAGTCTGGTCGGAGGCCGGCGCTACTAGCTCGATCCCGTGCGGGGCGGAATGGTGGGCGTACCGTGATCTTGTTTTTGGTTGTTATCATCCGCTAACCTACTTCCGCAGTGCAGAATAAGTTGCCGAACGCCTAAGACCCTTAACCTGTGCGCCCATCTCCGGCTTGAACGCTCAGTAGGACCGGCAGCCATGCCGCGGAGCGACTTATCTCCTTCTCAGATCGGCTTATCGCGGGATTCAATCGTGCCCGCAATGAACGGACAAGGGAGGAAGGAGCAATGGCGGAATCGGATCAGTTCAGGATCTTGTTTGACCATGCACCGGTGTGCATCCATGAGATAGACACCGACGGACGCCTGCTGTCCATGAATCGAGCGGGGCTGAATCTGCTTGGCGTCGCCGACGAGGGTAGGATCGTCGGGCTACCGTATCTGAACTTCGTGGGTCCGCAGGACCGCGAAAGGATCGGGCTTCTCATGGCGAAGGCACTCGCCGGAAAGGCCGTCGAGTTCGAGTTCGCAAGTGTCGGGGCCAAACGCACGCGATTCTTCGCCTCCTGCTTCATTCCGGTGCCCAATGCGGCCGGCGATGCCGGCAAGCTGATCGGCATCTCCACGGATGTTTCCACGCGCGCCGCGGAGCACGCCGAGCTGCTTCGTTTGAACAACACCCAAGCGGTGCTCGTGCACTGTAACCACAGCCTGGCCCGTGCCACCGACGAGAGCGCCCTCCTGAAGGCCTTCTGCGAAAACCTCGTCGAACCGGGCGGCTACTCATTTGCCTGGGTTGGTTATGCACGAAACGGCAAGCGGTCACGGGTGCGTATGGTCGCGCACGCGGGTCTGGAGCACGCGGACTTCACGGCCGCCGTGCTCGCGGCGGCCAACGCCGCTGACAAACCAAGCGCCTGCCGGGATACCATCGAAAATGGGCGCCCGGTCATTCTGCGCAACATCGAGAAAGAGCCCGAGCTGGCCCCGTGGGGAGACACGGCACGGCGTTTCGGCTATCGCTCCATGGTCGCCCTGCCGCTCCAGGCGGCTGGGGCGGTGTTCGGCAATTTCAGCATCTTCTCGACCGAGGCGGACGCCTTCGACGACCGGGAGGTCGCCCTGCTCGGAGAGCTCGCGGGCGATCTCGCATACGGCATCCAGACGGTCAGGTCGCGCGCGGCCAAGGCGCAAAAGGTCCGCCGGCTCCGGGAGGAGGTGGAGAAGGGCGAGCGCAAGCGTATCGCTGCGACCCTGCACGACGTGGTCGGCCAGTCTATGCAGGCGGTCAATCTGTCGCTCAAGCGGCTGCGGGCGTCGGCCGCAAAGGGGTCGGCAATGCCCCAGGCACTGCTCGACGGTGCAATCGCGGAGGCCGGTACCGCCCTCGGGCAGCTTCGCGAGGTGAGCAGGGAGCTGCGCCCGATCTTCCTCGAGCGAATGCCGCTGGTCGACGCCATCCGCTTTCAATGCAGCGAGACCAGCGGGCGCGCCGGGGTCGAGATTCGCCTGGTCGCCCCTGATGCCTGCCTGGCGCTGGCGGAACGGGTGAAGGAGCAGTGCTTTCTTACCTTCCGCGAGGCGCTGGGAAACGCGGTGCACCATGCGAAGGCGAAGCGAATCGACGTGGTGCTGGAGATCCCGTCGCCGGGAAGATTGATCGTCAAGATCATGGATGATGGCGTGGGCTTCGACACGCGCAAGGCGCACAAGCGCCCCGCGGGTCTCGGGCTCTCCATGATCCAGGAGCGCGCCGCGAGCGTCGGTGGTCAGGCCGAAATCCTCAGCTTTCCCGGCAGCGGCTCCTGCGTCGCCATCGAGGTTCCGTTGACCGCGGAGGCCGCACCGTGACCATCAGCGTCATCCTGGCTGACGACCACGCCGTGCTGCGGCAAGGGCTGGCCCCGCTGCTGCAGATGGAGCCGGACATCAACCTCCTCGCCCAGGCCGCCAACGGGCTGGAGGCGTGGCAGCAGATCGAGACCCATCAACCCGACGTCGCCATCCTCGATATCGGCATGCCGGAGATGTCCGGGATCGAGGTCGCGCGCGAGGTCGCGGCGCGGTTGCTCGACACCCGTGTCGTCCTGCTGACCATGCACGAGGACCCGTGCGCCGCCACCGACGCGCAGGACG
>JBGSTR010000106.1:0-11832 GCA_041736365.1 Chromatiaceae bacterium
TGCGGGCGGGCTGGCCGGCGATCGCCGCCGAAGGTGGCGCCCTGCTCGATCCGATGTGCGGCTCCGGCACCCTACCGATTGAGGCCGCGCTGATCGCCGCCGATATCGCGCCGGGACTCGGACGCGCCTATTGGGGATTCCACGGCTGGCGGCAGCACGACGACGCGGCTTGGCAAGCGCTGCTGACGGAGGCCCGCGAGCGACGCGATGCGGGCTTGCAGCGTCTCGGATCGATTCGCGGCTATGATCAGGACCCGCGCGCTATCCATATCGCCGTGACCAATCTGGAGCTTGCGGGCCTGGCCGGGCGCGTGCACTTCGAGCGCCGGGCGCTCGCCGACTGCACACCGGGCCGCGATGAAGACCGGGGCCTGCTGATCGTAAACCCGCCCTACGGCGAGCGACTCGGCGCGGACTCCGACTTGCCGGCGTTGTACGCCCGACTCGGCGCGGTGATACGGGAGCGATTTCTCGGCTGGCGCGCGGGCGTCTTCACCGGCAACCCGGATCTCGGCAAGGGCATGGGGCTGCGCGCGCGCCGCATGCACAGCCTCTACAACGGCCCCATCGAATGCCGGTTGCTGCACTTCGAGATCGAGCCCGCCGCCTTCGTCTCCGACCTACCTCGCGCACTCCCGCCCGAGGAGCGCGGCGCGGGCGCCGAGATGCTCGCCAACAGGTTAAAGAAAAACCAAAAGCATCTCGCGAAATGGCTCGCGCGCGAGTCGATCCACGCCTACCGGCTGTACGACGCCGACCTGCCCGAATACGCCCTGGCCATCGACGTCTACGAGGGTGAGCAGCGCCGCATCAACGTCCAGGAGTACGAGGCACCCGCCACCATCGATCCGCGCGACGCGCGCCGCCGGCTGCGCGAGGCGATCGGCGTAATCCCCGAGGCCTTGGATGTGCCCGCGGATCAGGTCTACTTTCGGGTTCGGCGCCGGCAGAAGGGCAAGGACCAATACGAGCGGCTGGCGGAACGCAGGCGCTTTTTCGAGGTGCAGGAGCACGGGCTCCGATTCCTGGTGAATTTCGAGGACTATCTCGACACCGGGCTGTTCCTCGATCACCGCGACATCCGCCGCGTGATCGGCGAGTTAGCCGCCGGGCAGAGCTTTCTGAATCTATTCGCCTACACCGGAACCGCCAGCGTGTATGCGGCGAGCGGCGGCGCCCGATCAACCACCACGGTCGATATGTCCGCCACCTATCTGGAATGGGCGGGGCGCAACCTTGCGCTGAACGGCTTCACCGGCCGCGACCACGAGCTGATCCAGGCGGACTGCCTGCGCTGGCTGGCGCCGGCCCCGCGGCGACCCCGCTACGGCCTGATCTTCCTCGACCCGCCAAGCTTCTCGACCTCGAAGCGCATGGAGGCGAGCTTCGACGTCCAGCGCGACCACGTGCACCTGATCCGGGCCGCACTGCGGCTGCTGGAGCCGGACGGGACCCTGATCTTCTCCAACAACCTGCGCCGTTTTCGCATCGATGCCGAGGCACTGAGCGACCTCGATATCCAGGACATCGGCGCTGCGACCCTACCGCGCGACTTCGCCCGCAACCCCCGCATCCACCACTGTTGGCGGATCCGATTCTGAACCCGTCAGGTCCGGGTCGCTGTTCGTTGCTTCGATCCAAAAATCCTGCCGCCTTTCGGGCAGTAAGGCTCGCGGCGCCAACACGGTGAAGATGCCGTGCTCGGAGGCGTCGGGGTCGGATTGGACCTCACACCAGGAAACCGTCTCGGGCGCGGCGTCGATCGCGCATTGCGGCCCGGAAAGGGGCAGGAAAATCTCAGGCCCCATCGGCGGAAGGCCCAACAGCTCCAGGGTCACGGCATCCACGACGCCGTCGGTTTGCCGAAGTCCATTGCGCAGTTGGTAGGTCTGCAACGCGGCAACCGTCGCCTTGTCCGCGATGCCGGCGAAGGGAACCGTCTTGTAGGACACCCGCTTCTTGCGCTTCTTGTCGCGCCAGACGGTCTTCTTGACCGGGTTCTTGAGCAGTCCCTGCGCGACCAACGCGCGCTGCAGCGCCCCGATGTGGGGTGTCGTCGGCTGCTGTAGGCCAGACGGAAGCTTGCGAATGCGGTTCAAGTCCGGTGCGTCGGCGAGCGATGCGCGTTGGCACTGCTGCAATGCTGCGTAATGGGCGATGCGGCGGTCATAGACCTCCAGTGCAATCCGCTCGGCGGGCATGAGCCGATCGGCATTCGCGGGGTCGGTCGGCTCTTCCTTGCCGAAGCGATCGCGAAAGGCGTGCACGGCCTTACGCACCCGCGGATCGCTTGTATCGGTCGCCTGCACATCCGAGTCCAATATCCCGAGATGCCGGAGCGCCGCCAGCGATTCGGGCGGCAGGGTCTCCAGCGGCTCGTCGTCGCCCTGATTGACCAGCGCGGCGAGACGTTGCTTGTAGAGTGCGGTTTCGTCCCGATCCAGCGGACCGCTCACGAAGGCATCCGGCACCAGCACCGGTTCGCCGTGCTCATCGCGAAACTCCGCGGCGTCGGACACCTTCTCCGGATTGACGGCCCGCTCCGGAACATCGCCGCCGGTGAGCGCCTCGAAGCCGACGCCGTATTTCGCGCGTACCAGGGTAGGCTGCTCCTTGACGCGTACGCGACGCGCCAGATTGTCCATGAACTCGCCCCAGGTGTAGGGGTCGCTCTGCCCCTTCCCGTCGCGGTAGAACATGCCGAGGTTGCCGGTAACGGTCGGCGAGTCCGCCGGCAGCCCCCACTGGGAGGAAACCGGCGGCGGCTCCGGCGGAACGGGCGGCGAGTAAACGGCCGACTCCGAGGCGATCCCGGGTTCCAGGTTCAGACCCGCCCCGGCGCTCAGGATGAGTCGTATCCGTTGGCGTTCCAGATCCCGAGTCGGGTACCCGGCAGGGGCGGCGGCGAGCGCACGTTCCGACTCGAAGGCGTAGTCCGCCGTTGACCCGGCGATTGTTTCCGGCTGCGCGACCGGCTTTACCGCCAGCGTATCCCGCGCCTCTCCCCGCGCCAGCGCCAGGACCTCTCTGCCCTGTCCCGACCCCAAGAAATGAAACAGGTAATCCTCTTCCGGTGTCTGCGCACCGGAGTCAACGCTAAGAAAATGCTTGGCGAAGGCCAGCACGGCAAAGTTCTGACGCAGGAGCTGGAGCTCCTCGTCTTCCGGACGCCGCTCTCCGTCCACGGCTTGCTGTATAAGGCTGCGTACCTTCGCATCCGCGAACGGCGGAGCGCCAAGATCCAAGTGTTCACGTTCTGTCGCGGAATCCGCCTCGCTGGCGGCAAGCAGCTTAGCCCCGTACCTGCGGATGATTGCGTGGAAGGTCGCGGGCTGAAACTGCCACACCCCGGTCGCCGACCCCAAGCCGCCGCTCTTCAGCGTAGGCCGAATATGGTCGTTCCAGGTGTGGGCGCTTTCGTGCTCGCCGGTGGCCAGCGCCTGGCCAAGATTGGTCCCGGTACGCTCGGCCACCTCCAACAGAATGACCATCTGGCGGGGCGAGATATCTTGCGCCCGATCATAGTTGCTCGACTGAGCCGCGGACATGGCTCGATACACCGCCACCGTCGCCTGCGGCTGACTGGCGTAGTCCGGATACGCAAAATCGCCCGCCGGCGGATCGCCGGCAAAGGCCAACGGAACCGCGAAGGCGGCTGCGGCGGCAAGAGCACCGATTCGATATATCTGCTTGATCAGTCGATACCTATGGCGGTTTTCGTGCAGCCCATCGAGACCCGCCCGCGGACGCGGCGCGCGCACGGGGTGCGGCGTAGGGTTCCGAATCTATGCGCAAACCGGTTTGGGATCAATTGGGGCACAATACCGCGCCAACCAATTAGCTCGCTCGCGCCACAGAACCGGCGGGGTACCGCCTCCGACGAGGCCAACACACGCGAGAAACGCCGTCACGAGACTAGTGGGACCAAGAAAGCCCGCTTCGGTGGACACCTTCGGCCGCCCCGCTGTCGCTCTCGAGAAGCGAGCCCGCGCTGCGATCAGGGTAGACGGAACCGGTGAAGACCGCGATACCGTCGCCGGGTCGAATGCCAAGGCAATCGCTCCTCCGAGAACTGGCGACGGCCATACGCAGACTACGAGCCGACTCACCTAGCGTGTCCTTCACGGAGGCGGATGCCAATCATCTGAGCGAAAGACACCGTTCGTTGACCGTCGTCAATTTGTGCGCAGCTTCCCCTCGTTGAGTGCAGGTTCCAGCCGAACCGCGAACTATATTTAGATCGCCCTCAACCACGCGTGGCGCTTCGCCCCGGAGCTCCAAGTCAGTGAACGACCCCAAGCATTGGCCGCGTGCCGTTCGCCAATTCCAGCGCCCAGGTCGTGCAGCTCCCCGCACTTTGTCCCTCTTCGTACCCTAACGCCAGCGGGACGGCAACACAGTAGAGGAAATTTGTGATGTACATTCGACGATCATTGAGTCGATTAGTCGGGTACCTGGGCGTATTGGCGGCGAGCATTGCCTTCGTACCATTGGCAAACGCCGTCATGGTTCAGCAGGCGACCGTTGGAGGCCCCGGCCATGCGGAGCTTCATCCCTCCGGCGTCGGTATCAGCCCGACTGGGGAAATCATCGTTGCCGACACGGGCAACGACCGTATTCGTCTCTACTCGCGCGACGGAACCCTGTTGTGGACTGCGGGGGAATCGGGTCACGGCGTCGGACAATTCAATGAGCCCAGGGACGCAGACAGCGATTCGCAAGGCAACATCTACATCACCGACCAGCAGAACGCCCGCGTCGTGAAGCTGGGTCCGGATGGTCGCTGGATCAAATCGTGGAACGGTCCGGCTACGAATCCTCTGAAATCCGGCCCCATGGGCATCGCAGTTAGATCAGGGAAGGTATATCTGGCGGAATCTGGACAGCAGCGGGTGCGGGTTTGGAACCTAGATCTCGATCAACAGCTTACGGTTTACGATAAGGATTCAGGCTGTGTCTTTAGGGACGTCAGAGACATGGACGTAGACTCGTCCGGCAAGATCTATATATCGAACTACCCTGCGGACGAGGTCTTGGTCTTGGACCCGAACGGCCGCTGCATATCCCAGTGGAATGCGAACACCTACGGCATCCGGGTTGAGCCCGATTCCTTGCTGGGACGGGACCTGGTTTACATCGGGGTCAACAGCGGTATCGGCGTCTATGACACCGACGGCCGGTTGCTCGACGTGATCGGAACCCGAGGGAACATGGTGACGAACTGGTCCGACCCGGCCGGCGACATTGTCCCCGGCACGTTTCAGGGCCTGCGCTTTTTTACCGTTGACTCCCACAGCGATGTCTGGGCGGGCGATCTCCACGGCTACCAGGTGGAGCACTTCTCGCGCACCCGGACCGGCTGGAAATTCGCGGGCGCCGTTCCCGACCCAATCGGGCCTCCACTGCTGGAGGACAACGCGGCTTTCAACAAGGTCCGGGATGTAGCGTTCGGCGCCGATGGCACGATCCACGGAGTGGACTATTACACCAACCGCATCGTCAGATTTGATGCCAATGGTACGGTCATCAATGCGTGCGGAAACCGCGGTACGATGGGTTGGCCCAAGGGCGTAGCCGTCGATCAAGCGACCGGCAATATCTGGTTTCCCGCCGGCCTTATGAGTCGCATATCGATTATTCGCCCGGATTGCTCGAGCGTGGCGAACATCCTCGGCCAGGATTCCGGGCTCGGCTCATTTCGGAATGCCTTAGCAATCGCAATCCGCCAGTCCGATCGAATCGCATTCGTTGCGGATACGGGCAACAGTCGTATCGTTGTTTATGATGTGGCGTCGCGCAAGGCGATTGGCACATCTGGTAGCTTCGGCGCGGCAACAAATCAATTCCACGCCCCGAGAGGCATCGCAGTCGATGCAGCAACCGGACGCGTGTGGGTCGCCGACACCGGCAACAATCGTGTAGTCGAGCTCTCGTTCGACGGTACGTCACTGTCTTGGGTACGCGAGATACAGGCAGGATTCAATCAACCCCAGGGCATCGCTCGCGATCGCGCCGGGCGCATCTTCGTTGCCGACAGCATGAACAACCGGGTGGTTGTACTGAACAAGAACGCAACGGTCATCGACACGGTGGAAGGCTTGGCCGAACCCGCTTCAGTTGCCGTAAATGACGACGATGGAAGGATTTTCGTGTCGGATCAGTACCGCGACACCATCCGCGTGTTTTCCATGACACAGGTCGACCCCTGCGGAGCGCCGACGATCGACCGGGCGAAAGATTCCGGACTGTATCTGTGGGTAAACAACTGCGGTACCGCCACGCGCAACTTCACGGTGCGGGCGCTGGCCGGAGGCTCTCCGAACCCGATTACCTATGTGGGACAGGTCGGCTCGGACGCGGCGTTGCGCGGCGCGGCCGGGTTCTCGCTGGAGAGCAACGACCGCTTGCAAGTGCTCGATGGCGGCCTACAGCTTCGTTACCAGCTCAACGTCCGCCAACCCTACCAAGACGGCTTCAGTTTCAACGCAACCGCCGCGGCGAACGTGTGCTTCGGCATGGATCTGCCCGCGGGGACGCCGGTGAGGGTTGGGCCAAACGCCACCCCGGTCATCGCACCTTTCGACTTGACCACGTTCAAGCCGTGCTCGGCACCACCTCGAGCGGATCTCTGCGGGGCCCCGACGTACGACCCGGCGAGCGACAGCGGGCTGTATCTGTGGGAGCAGGACTGCGATTCGGCGAGCCGCGATTATAGCGTCCGCTCTGTCGCCGGTGGCGCAACGCGGGCGATCACCTACGCCGGAACCCTGAACGCCGACCAAGTGTTCGGTGCCGTAACCCCGGTCTCGCTCGAGAGCAGCGACCTGTTGGATGTGCTCAACGGCGGCACGCAGATCGAGTATCGGATGCAAGTGGTCAGTCCGTGGAGCGACGGATTCGACTTCAACACGGTCAGCCCGGCCGGCGTGTGCTTCGGGGCGGACCTACCGGCCGGCACGGACGTATTGGTGGGGCCGAGCGCCACGCCGATTCCGGCGCCGTTCGATCTCGTGCGCTTGCTACCCTGTCAATAACAGGAGACCGCTGTTCGCGACTGGAACGACGCGCTGCCGCTTGGCCGGCAGCGCGTCTCGCATTTCAGGGAGTTCTTAGGGACGCTGGCTGGAGGCTAAAGCAATGGAATCTTTCTCGAATGCTAGCCGCAAGCGCGAGACCGTACATCGGAGTACTCGCGAGACATACCACACCATTTCACCCCCAACGCACGGAGCTGCTCGAAGGTTCCGATGCCCGGGCGGAATTCGCTTGGCTCTCTTGATCGCCGCGGCGTTCGCTGCGCCGGCCCGCGCCGAAATCGCTTTTCAAGATGTCAGCGCCGCGGCGGGTTTCAGCTATAGCGGCGAAACTTGGGGATCGGCTTGGGGCGACTACAATGGCGATGGCTACCCCGATCTGTTCGTTACCAATCATCGAGCCGAAGGCGGTCGCTCGCTTTATCAAAACCTTGGCAACGGAAAGTTTAAAGACGTGATCGCGACTGTCGACGCGAGCGGGACCCTGGCAGGCCGGGAGGATCCCCACGCGGCGACCTGGGGCGACTTCGACAACGACGGCGACCAGGATCTGCTCTATACCGCCAATCCCAAGCGCAAGGGCACCACGGTACGACTCTACGAGAGCGACGCTGGTCGACTGATGGATCGCACCGCCGATTTTGGTCTAGTGATGGATGCCTTAGAGGGCCGCATGGGATCCTGGCTGGACTACGACAACGACGGCAAACTGGACTTCGCGCTCATGCGTCTCGACTCGGCGATATTGATGCGCCAAGCCGACGAATTGTTCGTCAACGAGACCGCTACGGCGCGCTTGGCATGCAGCCAGGATACCTACGCACAGCTCGTCGATCTCACCGGCAACGGGGTCATGGAGCTGGTTTGCGGACACCGCGACTTCGACCTGAATTCCTTCCCCGACGCGGTGTACGCGATCGGGGCGTTGCCTTTTCAGAAGCTTACCACCCTGCTGCCAACCATCCCCTGGGTCACGGACACGCTATTTGCGGACCTCGACAACGATCTGGCTCCGGACGGATTCGTGCTGACCGGCGATATGCGGCCAAACGAGGCGCTGATCATCGACAAGAAGCGGATCGAAGCGAGCCTGACGGTGATCGACAATACGCGCGAGAAGGGATTCTCCTTCGCCGGCGGCAACAGGCTGAGCATTGATCTTAAGGACTACGACGTCCGGAAAGGGCTGATCTACGTCGGTAGCGCCGGCTGGCACCCCGCGGGCACGTCGTTCGTGCTCGATGCCTCCGATCCCGCGAACGCCGGGATCAAGACGCACCGGCCGGGGGCGGATCATGGCCTCTACATCGGCTTCGATAACGCGCTACGAAGCTGGCAGATCCTGGCCTCGTTCGTCTCAGCCTACGTCGAAATCGACTCGAGCACGTCCGTCTGGGGCCTGCGGATGAGCGGACTCGAAAGCGCAGACTTGGCGATGAGCCCGGTGCTGCTGAGGAACGTCAATGGCAAATTCGTCGACCAGGCCAGAGCCGCCGGGCTCGGTGCCCCGGTTTCGTGCGCGAGCGCGGCCGCCGGGGACTTCGACAACGACGCCGATCTCGACCTCTATCTGGTGTGCCGCGGAGGCGTGCGGAACCTGCCCAACATCCTCTACGAGAACCTCGGCAATGGCCGCTTTCAGGCGGTTGCCGGTGCCGGCGGTGCGAGCGGGCCGGTTGGAGTCGGGCTGAAAAGCGGTGCCGGCACCGGCGAGGCGGTGACGCTCGCCGACTACGATATGGACGGTTTCCTGGACCTGTTCGTAACCAATGGGTTGAATTTGCGGCCTAAATTCGTCGGCGGCCCCGATCGGCTCTACCGCAACCGCGGCAACGCAAACCACTGGATCGAAATCGATCTCGTAGGCACGGCATCGAACCGGGACGGCATCGGCGCGCGGGTCTATGTCACGCGAGCCGACGGGCTGGTGCAGCTGCGCGAGCAGAACGGTGGCTACCAGCGCACCGTGCAGCACTTCAAGCGCCTGCACTTCGGGCTCGGACCCGGGGCGACCGCGCTGAATCCGGGCGTGAACGTGCGCGTGGAGTGGCCGAGCGGAGTGGTGGATCGCTTTACCAATCTACGGGCCGATCGGATCTACGCGCTGGATGAAGGTAGCGGCGGCGCGAGTCTGTCCGCCTGCGGCCCACCAACGTACAATTCGGCGGTAGATGCGGGTCTGTACCTGTGGGAAGAGAACTGCGGCGGTGCGACGCGGGACTACGCGGTACGGGCCTCGGCAGGTGGCAGCGCGAGCATCGTGACCTACGCCGGGCACGTGGACTCCAATCGGGCGTTGACCGGTGTGGCCGGGGTCGCGCTGGAGAGCAACGACCTATTGGAGCCGCTCAAAGGGGGCTCCGAGCTCAATTATGGGCTCAATGTCTGGAACATCTACCAAGACGGCTTCGCCTTTAGCGCCGCCGACGGTGCGAGCGTCTGCTTCGGGATGGACCTGCCGGCGGGTACGCCGGTGCGGGTGGGGCCGAACGCCACGCCGGTGGCGGCCCCGTTCAGTCTGCCGAGACTGGGGGTGTGCGCGCCGTAACGGTCAATCCATTCGGGTGAAGGAAGACCCGGGCACATACGTGGGCGCCCGCCCCCCCGGGGCTGGCGGCCACGGGCGTGTGTTTTGCCGGCGCGGGTCGATGCGAGAGCGGAAAAGGTTCTATTACTCATTCGGTTTCATGTTGCAGGAGGTGTACGTGTATGAAGGTCGAGCCAGCGGAGCGATGTGCGGAGCGATGTAAGGTGTTTGGTACGGCGCAGCCGCGGAGACTCGCCTTAGTGGGCGTAGCCATGTGTTTGGCGCTCACGGGTCCGGCGAGTGGTGCGATCAAGTCCGGTCAGTTCAATTTGGCGCGGGACGCCGGCGGGGCACTCGCGCTCCAGGATCGTGGGCAGACCTGGGGCACGGCGTGGGGCGACTTCGACGGCGACGGCTATCCGGACGTGTGGCTCACCAAGCACCAGTATGTTCCCATGGTGCTGCTGCGCAACAATCGCGACGGGACCTTCAGCAACGTCATCGACAGCGTGGTGCCGACGCACTTGAATCATATGAGCGACGACACGCACGGGGCGGCGTGGGCCGATTTCGACGGGGACGGAGACGAAGACCTGATCGAGGCCTGCGGGGGTGGTTCGGGCACGGCGGCGACCAATCCGAAAATCGTCAACTACAACAACCTGTGGGTCAACGGCGGGGGCGTGCTGAGGGAGCGGGCTCGAGCTTTCGGGATCGGCTATCCGAATGGGCGCTCGCGCACGCCGGCGTGGCTCGACTACGACCGCGACGGCGCACTCGATGTAATGATTACGGCGCGGCAGGCGTTGCCGACCGAGTACCCCTCCGCGATGTTCCGGCAGACCCCCGGGGGCGCAAGCTGCACGGGGACTACCTGCTTCGAGGAGACCACCCTCGAGACCGGGTTCGCGGCCGGGAGCTGCTACTACGGGATGCTTTCGGACCTCAACAGCGACGGCGTGCAGGACATCTTGTGCGCGGATGCCTCCCAGGTCCAAGCAATCTACGACCCGAGCACCATCCCCTTCACCGACCTGCGTTCCGCCATCGGCGAGGCCATTTACAGAGTCAGCGCCAGCGACCTGGTGATCGGGGATTTCGATGGCGACTTGGCGCCGGACGTCATCACGGCCAAGGTGCCGCCCGCCCCGGCGGCTGCGATGAAAGTGCGCGGCGATCGGATCCAGGGCTACCTGCCGTCGCGCACGGCCGAGCAAGGATTCAGCTTCGCCGCAACGGGCGACGTGCGGATCGAGTTCGGGTGGAACACCGCCCGGTCCGACATCTTCCTCGGCGCCGGCGCGGTGGCCCCGCCGCTGGACTCCGACCCCGGGCTGATCGATCCGAATAAATCCCCGCACTATGTGCAACTGGTGCTCTCGGCGTCGAACCCGGCGCATATCGGACTGCCGGCGGTGCGCCCCGCGGGGATCTATATCGGCCGTGTGGGGAACCGCTGGGAGGTGCGGGCGGTGAAGGTGGGCGGACCGGTCGACATCGCATTGCGGGCGACCTCGGTCTCGGCGCTGCGGTCGATCGGGGCGGTGGCGCTCGATCAGGGCAATCCGGGCACGCCGAATCTTTTCCTCAACCAGGGCGGGATGCTGGTCAAGATCGACCGGGTGAATTCCTTCCCGGACCGCGTGGGGGCTATCTCGAGCCACATCCGCTCGTTGGTGGCGGGCGACTTCGACAACGACATGGACCTCGATCTGTATGTCGGGGCCAGCGGGCGGGTGGCCAATCTGCCCAACCTGTTGTTCGACAACCAGGGAGACGGGACCTTTCGCGTGGTTGCCAACGGCGGCGGGGCGTCCGGCAGCCTCCTGGGGGCGACCGATACCGTGACCACGGTCGACTATGACCGCGACGGCTTTCTCGACCTGTTCGTGTCGCAGGGAAACTACCCGGCGCCGATCGCTTATGCCGGAATTCAGCAACTGTTCCGCAACCAGGGCAACGCCAACCACTGGGTCGAGATCGACCTCGAAGGGGTCGCGTCCAATCCCCACGGGATCGGCGCCAGCGTGTTCGCGAGCACCCCGGACGGGAAGGTGCAGTTGCGCGAGCAGGACAACGGCATGCACATTTTTGCGCAGAACCACCGGCGCCTGCACTTCGGGCTGGGAGCGAACCGACGGGTGAGCCTGGAGGTTCACTGGCCGAGCGGTATGGTGGATCAGTTCGCCAATCTCTCCGCCGACCAATACTACGCACTGACGGAAGGCAGCGGCGATCAGACCGTCTCGGCCTGCGGAGCGCCGACCTACA